>VSNR01000320.1 GCA_009774345.1 Lachnospiraceae bacterium
AGGTAATTTATTGTTCTGTTTTCATAATAACTAATATGCGTTAATTCATAAAAATATATTTTATTTTTGGGACGCCTCGGACTAACTATTGTTAATGAATCTAATTCCAGTATGATAACTTCAAGCATACAACATATACAAGCATATGTTCCTGCCAAAGCTAATACGATAAATATTAAAAGAAAATAAATATCTGATCCCAAATCGCATCCATAGATTCCTATTAATGTAAAAATATAACCCGTTACAGTCCCCAGCAATCCAATATACAAATATTCTGACGAAAGGTATAATACCAAACCAGATGTATATTTTTTTAATGGGTCTTTCTTCTTTCTATATATCGCAGTAATGATAATTGGCAGAAAGACAATAATCGCTATCGTACTGCTGACAATTACTTTTGTCAATAATTCATACTCTTTCATTTAATCCATATTTCCTGCCATACCTTCCAGCTTGCGCTTCTTGTACGCGGCAAACGCGCCCGCATCGAGCGCATCGCGGATCTCCGTCATCATGGTATTGTAGAAATACAGATTGTGCAGTACGCAGAGCCGCAGGCCAAGCATTTCTTTTGCCTTGAGCAGATGGCGGATATAGGCCCTTGAGTATCTCTGGCATGCAGGGCAGCCGCAGCCTTCCTCTATTGGTCTGGAATCCAGTTCATACTTGGCATTAAACAGATTGATTTTGCCCTGATTGGTATATAGATGTCCATGACGCCCGTTTCTGCTTGGATACACGCAGTCAAAAAAGTCGATGCCGCGCTCCACGCCTTCCAGAATATTTGCGGGGGTTCCTACGCCCATCAGGTAAGTCGGCTTGTCCTTTGGCAGATAGGGAACCGTCTCCTCCAGAATATAATACATCTCTTCGTGCGACTCTCCGACCGCCAGCCCGCCAACTGCATAGCCGTCCAAATCCATCTCGGAGATCCGCTTTGCATGATCTATCCGAATATCTGCATAGACCGCGCCCTGATTAATACCAAATAACATTTGATTCCTGTTGATGGTATCCTCCTGTGCATTGAGCCGCTGCATTTCTATTTTACACCGCTCGAGCCAGCGCGTTGTGCGCGCGACGGAATTTTCGACATACGTTCTGTCCGCCTTGCTGGGCGGGCATTCATCAAACGCCATCGCAATTGTGGAGGCAAGATTTGACTGGATACGCATACTCTCCTCTGGCCCCATGAAAATCTTTCTGCCGTCAATATGGGAGTTAAAATAGACCCCCTCCTCTTTAATCCTGCGGAGTCCGGCGAGTGAAAAGACCTGAAAACCGCCAGAATCCGTCAAAATAGGTTTGTTCCATGACATAAATTTATGCAGGCCGCCTAATTTCCTGATCGCCTCATCCCCTGTTCTGACATGGAGATGGTACGTGTTTGACAGCTGTACCTGCGTGCCAATCGCTTCCAAGTCCGCTGTCGATACCGCGCCTTTGATCGCCGCCACCGTGCCGACATTCATAAACACCGGCGTCTGAATCGTGCCATGGACCGTTGTCACCTCTGCGCGCTTGGCACGTCCCTCTTGTTTCAGTACTTTATACATCTATTCCAACTCCTCAAGAAACTCTTCCAAAGTGATGCCGCGCTCCATGATCTGAAAAGCGGCCTCTTTTCCCACATAGCGAAAATGCCACGGCTCATACTGAATCCCTGTAATATACTCTTTTCCCTGTGGATACCTAAGAATAAACCCGTATTCGTCACAATGCTCTTTGAGCCATTTGCCCGCTGTCGTCTCACCAAAGCCAATTTCAAGCCCTGCGTAAATAGTACATACAATATCCAGAGCCAGTCCGATCTGATGTTCACTCGCGCCGGGAACGGTCACTGTCATGGATGCAAATTTGTACGCCTCCATATAGGAATGGCCTTTTTCCATGTAATAATCAATTTTTCTGTTAAATAATACCGTCTGTCGGTTGTAATCCCTGTACGGCGAACAGACGACTAATTTGATGCCGTCCGCCTTCGCCGCCTGCATCATGTCCATCAGATCATCAATAATCCGCACGTCACATTTCATGGACCCCTTAATCTTTCCGAGCGTAAAGGTGTAATCCTCAGGCACCGGATGCTGCTTGTTGACCAAGACTAACTGCCAGTCATCTTTTGACAGACGGGCAGCCCCAGCAGAGTCTGCGCTGCGGGTTCCCTTGCTGATCTCGTTTGCCTCTAGGATATCATCCAGCGAATACTGGTCAATTTCCTCGGCTGACACATCGAGTTCCTCGTTGTCATATCCCACCAGTACATCATTGTCATCAAGCACATCCTCTGACATGTGAAACATCGTCGGAACATACTCATAACTCTCCTGTATTTCTGCCCACTCTGACTCATACGCCATCTCTATGCTCTCCGAAGCTGGCAGGAAGGAAAAACTACTACTGACTACAAAAAATATCAAAATAACCAAAACGCTTGCAAAGCGTTTCGTATTGTATACCAGATAAGCTCCTATATTATAAAATAATGTAACCAGTATCATAAAAACGGTGATTGGTTTCTTCAGCCATTTATGATTTTTGACCTGCTGCTGCATCCTCGCTGTCAGATTCTCTTTCCATGTCCTTTTCATTGTGTCCCATCTCCAATTTGTCGTGAAGTCCTATATATGACGAATGTATTATACACGATACATATCTATAC
>VSNR01000321.1 GCA_009774345.1 Lachnospiraceae bacterium
CAATAGTGCTTTCGCTTAAATACCATATCTACCAAGATCTGAAGATATTTGATAATAATTGTAAGAATACCAAATAATCCTAAAAAGGCTACAGATAAAAACAAAATTGTCGTTGTCCATCCTGTAATGGGATCCGCAGTGATATAAACCACCACTGAGTAAATAATCATAAAAACAGAAATCAACATCATAGTCAACGTCATTGCCAATGAAATCTTATATCCCAGTTGTGTAAATAAAATCAGTGTATCTACTGCAAGCATCCATCTATAATCTTTCTCCTTTTTGTCAGTATGATTCGTGATGTTACTTTCTGCCTTATATTTTATATTATCTGTCTGTAATCCGCAATGAAAATAGACCGCTTTCCGATATGGCACCGCCTTATGCATCGATCCAATACGGTTTATCACTCTTCTGCTCAAGATTCGAAAACGTTCTGTATTCATTCTAGCTGTATTCTTTCTAAGCGAGTACTTGCGTGTCGAGTGTCCGTCAGTTCTGCTGATATGCTTCCTTTGCACACCGTGTGCATAAAACGAGTCCGAAAATATATTAAAGATACTATAAAACAATCTTGACGACCATTTCTCTTTCTTATCAGGAGATGCACTGACAATATCGAATCCTTTGAGTGAATGTTTATAAATCTCCATAATGACAGTGCTGTCATAATCAAGTATAGTGCTGTCAAATTCAAAAACAAAATCTCCAATAGCAAGATCAACCCCCGCATTCATCGCAAGCTCTAATCCATGAAAATAACTCATATGAACTACCGAAATACACATGTTTTGGTTCAACAAACTCATCTCCCGAATCTTTTCGATACTGCGATCCGTCGAG
Organism: Lachnospiraceae bacterium; assembly: GCA_009774345.1. GTDB lineage: Bacteria > Bacillota > Clostridia > Lachnospirales > Lachnospiraceae > COE1. The sequence continues at coordinate 847 of VSNR01000321.1, forward strand.
AAGTCATTTACACATATAATTTCAGAATGTTCAAAATTTGTATCCAAAACATCAATGATCATCTTTAAAAATGCTTCAATCTGTTCCTCTGCATTATGGACATATATCACTGCCGAAACAAAATTTTTCTCTTTATTATTCATCCTCAGGTCCCTCTTTCTCCTTCCAGTATCTGCATTTGTAGATCCTGAAGCACTCCATTTGTTTGAATCTGGAAAGCATTTATTTCCTTTAAATGCCAATAGTAATCCGAACTAATTCGAATCAGATACTCATGCATTCCTTCTGTCATGAGAAATGTATATCGGCATTTTTCTGAGAACCGTCCATCTTCATACCATCCTGCAAGAACAGTTACAGGTAACGTCTCATCCTCTGCCTGATAGAATCCCTGAGTATCATCTCCCTCATAAACAGCACTTATTTTTAAATAATTTCCATTTTCTCCAACCTCAACGGCTTTCGGTTCAAAGGTATATATACCATCACAATATTGCAGTTCTGCAAGAACTTGATTGTTCACCGAATTTTTCGTGTCAGACGCTGCCCATATTCTCGGTATCTGCCCAATATCATAATGATGTAATGCACTGATATATCCATATGATACGACACCATTCCCATCAACATTTTCCACCGGTCCATCATATCCATAGTCAATATATTTGCATGTATGACTGACCGATAAAGATGATATTACCATCTTGCTATTTTCAGGAACATGAAGGCAACATTTTGTATATTCAGTTACTGGAATAACAAACTCTGCTGTTCCTGTGTCCTGCACTTCGACCGAAACAGACTTTTGAGCAGTATATTCCTCCCCTTTCTCTGTGGTGTATTGTAGCGACATCATCCCCGGCAAATCTATGGTATATCCAACACGAACTAACATGTTCATCCCCACAAACGCACTTGTATCAATCATATTTTGTATCTCACAAACCGCCGACTCCGTATCATAGGATACCATCGTGCAGATTTGTTTTTCATTTACCAGTCCTTTCACTTTTTCACGATATTTTTGTTCCTCATCTCTCAGGCACCATACTGCAAATAAATTCTCATATTGGCAAAGTGGAACATAATTCTGATAAATGTATTCAGATACTTTGTAATTTCTATATGTATTTGCAATTCCGTCCAGCGTATTAGACGCATGGTCATTATAAGGATCTATTGGCATTAGTATCACTGGAATATTTTGAATCTCCTCAACAAATTGTTTCTGAGTAAATTCTCCTGATAATTGTAGTGGCGATTGGGATACATATACTGGATTTTCTTTACCAATCAAAGAATAAATCAATGTTCTATTCATAAAATCCACAAAAGTTTCATTTTCGTCTAATATTGTCTTTAAGACAAGCTCATATGCACGCATAGTATTTTGAAGATCATCATTTAATTGAACTCTCTTTACCACTTCCTGGTCATACTTGAGTTTCTGCCAATATGAAATCGGACGATCATACAACTGGTCACTCTCATCAATCGTTTCCCCTCTCGCAATCAGTTTATCCTGCATAAACTTCGATTCATCATATTCTTCCTTGTCAAATCTTGATAACCGCCAGCTCTCAATGATTCTCGAAGGTATGGACATCGCAGTATCTGCAATCGCAGTACTTCTATAATTACCTGGATGGGACAATAACGCGCTGAAAAGTATAAAAGCCATAAATGCAGGAAGAAAAAGTTTCCACCTGTGCGGTTTGGTTAACAGCCAATTCCTACCTAAAGTATAAATGCTGCCGTACCTTAATAAACCTGTCA
>VSNR01000322.1 GCA_009774345.1 Lachnospiraceae bacterium
GAATATTATATGCTGACATGGTTAGAGAGGCTGATTCCAGTAGAAAAGGCTTATTTTTCGGATTATTTCTAAAGAAGTTTTTGAACGAATCTGATATCAGACAGATTTCCTTGGTGTTAGTCAAAAAATGGGTTGGTAAATATAGCATCATCTATACCGCCAGCAAATTGTGTGTAGCGATGTCCTTTACCGTGTGAATATTTACAGTGCATCCCGGCCTAAATAGCTTTTCTACAAGGAGTGCGATTTTTGACTCTATAGAGCGGTATGCTATTTGGAACAATGCATTGTACCTGTTAAGGTATTTTGTTGCTACCCCACGGTAGAAGATATAACGGCCCTTTATGAACGAATGCAGGTTGTTTACGGTGTTCAGATTATAAAAACCAGACTTCTGCCCATTTATATCTTCAACCTTACAGTCCGCCAGTGTTTCAAGGACCGAATAGCTGCGCAGACCATCGGTCAAGGCAAGCGTCCCGGACTGGATATGTCCCTCAAATATGGCCTGGAGTTCCTCACGGGATGGTTTTGCCCGGTTTTCTGTGTGGATGATCACTTCACCCTTCCGCTGGACACCAGTACAGATACAGACATACTCATTGGATATGCCGCGTTTTTGGGCCTTTGCCCCATGGCGGCGGCTTGGCCGGCCGGCTGTTTCGGGGATAAGCCTCCCTTTATAGCTGTCAAGCACGAAGGTCTCGTCAAATTCAGTGACATCCCCCAGAACCACGGGGGATTCACCGAAAAAATCCTCAAGTGCCATGAGCAGCTTATGCCTCATGTTAAAAGCAGTCTGATGTGTGAGCCCGAGTGTTTTCTCAGCATGACTCAGGGAATCGCCCTCCAATGTCTGCCTTAAGAGATCCTGCCACACATCCATCCCAAAGTGTGACATGGACAGTATGGTTCCCGTGGTTGGCACATAGGTTTTCCCACAGGACTTGCACAGACAGCGCTGCTTTCCGCATTTAGACCCATAAAGAATTATGTTATGGGATCCACAGTGCGGACACGGAATACGTTCCGATGCAGTCTGCTGTGCGCCGTCGCCATGCGGAATCACATTGGCAGCAAGGAGCAGTCCGGTTATTTCGTCCTGTGACAGAGATCTCAGATATTGAACAACAGTCTGACGGTCCAACATATTAATCACCATAATCCTGACAGCACAGGATGCCTTTCTTTAATGTTGAGACCATTATACCGAATCAAGTGTCCAAATAAACGGACTTATAAGGGCGGCCAACCCATTTTTTGACTAACACCATTCTCATAAATCTATTGACAATCAAGTGCATATAGTATATAGTGTGCATTGCGTAACATCACATTAGAAATCAGAGGGAGGGAAAAAGTGAAAATACTAATATCCAATACTTCCGACAAACCTTTATATCAACAAATTAAAGACCAAATCAAAGACGCAATTTTGAAAGAAGAATTGAAACAGGGCGATTCACTTCCGTCTATCCGTGCTTTTGCAAATGATTTGAAAGTAAGCGTCTTAACAATCCGGCGAGTTTACGAAGAATTAGAACAAGAGGGGTTTGTCATAAGCCAAGTAGGAATAGGAACATCTGTATCAGCAAGCAATCTTGAATTGCTCCGTGATTCCAAACGTAGGCTTGTAGAGGAAAAAATGATTGACATGATTCAAACAGCAAAAACATTAAAAATATCCAAAGAGGAACTTAATACCATGATGGATATTCTTTACGGGGAGGATTGAAATGAACAATATTTTGAAAGTAGATGGATTGAGCAAGTCGTATGGTGACTTTTCTCTAACAGATGTGACATTCTCATTGCCGGAAGAATGTATAACAGGCTTTATTGGTATCAATGGAGCGGGTAAGACAACCACATTGCGTACACTTTTAGGATTGACGAGCAGAAGTTCCGGCAATATCCAATTTTTTGGTCTTGACATGGACAGAAATGAAAAGCAGATTAAAGACCGAATAGGCGTTGTCTTAGATGATGGCTGCTTTTACGATGAACTTACTTTAGCTGAAATGAAAAGAATCATAGCATCGGCGTATACTTCATGGTCTGAACAGGATTTTAAACGTTATATGGATATGTTTTCACTTGACCCAAAACAAAAAATCAATATGCTCTCCAAAGGTATGAAAATGAAGTATGCACTTGCATTAGCCCTTTCTCATAACGCGGAATTGCTGATTATGGACGAACCTACAAGCGGACTTGACCCATTAATCAGAAGCCAGCTTTTAAAAATCCTAACAGATTACATGGCAAATGGCGGCAAGGGGGTTTTCTTTTCAACACACATTACTTCCGACCTTGATAAGATAGCGGATATGCTTATTATGATTGACAAGGGGCATATTATTTTTCAGGAAGAAAAAGACGCTTTGATTGACACATACCGAATTGTGAAAGGTGATATAGGACAACTTACAGATGATATGCGTAAATGTTTTTTAAACATATCGGAAACAGCATTTGGATTTACGGGAATCACAAAACAGGCAACAGAAATACAACGTTATTTTTCCGACATTATCATTGAACGACCTACGATTGAAGATATTATGCTTGCCAATATAGGAGGGAATAAAAAATGATGTTATTCAG
>VSNR01000323.1 GCA_009774345.1 Lachnospiraceae bacterium
GTCCATCTGCGGCATCAGATAATCTTGACGTAGCCCGCTACGCCTGCGATTATCTTCTTTGCAGCTGAACATTTATATGGCGCCCAATTAACAAGTTATTTATTGACAATTCCTAAGATCTGAAGCATAAATTTTGAATGATACAAAAATATTGACAAATTACACTATATAAAATTACACTATATAATAGAAAGGATTGGTATACAATATGATTCAATTACTAGAGACAGGCGCCTATCTCATAAACGGCGCAGAGCTGGTCGCGGACAATGCAGACGCCGCCGCAGCCATCAAGGCAAAGACAGGCAGGGACGTGAGCAGGGCAGACGCCGCGAAGGAGACCATCGCCTATGGCATTCTCCAGAAGCATAACACCTCAGATAATATGGACAAGCTCAAGATCAAGTTTGACAAGCTGACCTCCCATGATATCACCTTTGTGGGCATCATACAGACGGCGCGCGCGTCAGGGCTGACAAAGTTCCCGGTGCCGTATGTGCTGACCAACTGCCATAACTCGCTCTGTGCGGTGGGCGGCACCATCAATGAGGACGATCACATGTTTGGATTGACCTGCGCCAAGAAATACGGCGGTGTCTATGTACCGCCGCATCAGGCAGTCATTCACCAGTATGCGCGGGAAATGCTCGCAGGCGGCGGCAGGATGATTTTGGGTTCTGACTCGCATACGCGCTATGGCGCGCTGGGCACGATGGCGATGGGCGAGGGCGGACCAGAGCTGGTGAAGCAGCTTCTGAACCAGACGTATGACATCAATATGCCGGGTGTTGTGGCAGTCTATCTCGAAGGTGCGCCGGAGAAGGGCGTGGGACCGCAGGATGTGGCGCTTGCTATTATCGGCGCCGTATTTAAGAACGGCTATGTGAAAAATAAAGTGATGGAGTTTGTCGGACCCGGCGTCGCATCGCTCTCCGCAGATTTTCGGATTGGCATTGATGTCATGACGACAGAGACGACCTGCCTTTCTTCCATCTGGAAAACAGATGATGCGGTCAAGGAATTTTATGAGATTCACGGCAGGGGTGAGGAGTATGCGGAATTAAATCCCGGGGAGGTGGCGTACTATGACGGCTGCATCCGGGTGGACCTTGGCAAGATCAAGCCGATGATCGCGATGCCGTTCCATCCGAGCAATACATACACCATCGAGGAACTCAATGCAAATCTGATGGACATCTTGGAGGACTGCGAGAAGAAAGCGCTTGTCAGTCTCGACGGCGCGGTGGACTTTACGCTCAAGGATAAGGTGCACAATGGCAGATTGTACGTAGAGCAGGGAATTATCGCAGGCTGTGCGGGCGGCGGATTTGAGAATATCTGCGCCGCGGCGGACATTCTGGAAAATGCGAGCATTGGACCGGATGCGTTTACGCTGAGCGTGTATCCGGCGTCCATGCCAATCTATATGGAGCTTGTGAAAAATGGCTGCGCCGCCAAGCTGATGCAGACCGGAGCGGTGCTCAAGACTGCCTTCTGCGGTCCCTGCTTTGGCGCGGGCGACACGCCTGCCAACAACGCGTTTTCCATCCGCCACTCGACGAGGAATTTCCCCAACCGCGAGGGCTCGAAGCTCCAGAGCGGGCAGATTGCCTCGGTGGCATTGATGGATGCGCGCTCGATCGCGGCGACGGCGGCAAACAAAGGGTATCTCACACCTGCCACTGAGTTTGACGGAAATTTTGCAAAGTACAAATATTTCTTTGATAAAAAGATCTATGAGAACCGCGTGTTTGACTCCAAGGGCGTTGCGGATGCGTCCGTCGAAATCCAGTTTGGTCCGAATATCAAGGACTGGCCAGCGATGGTGGCGCTGACGGACAATCTGATGCTCAAGGTTGTCTCGGAGATTCATGATCCTGTCACGACGACGGACGAGCTGATTCCTTCCGGTGAGACATCCTCCTACCGCTCGAATCCGCTCGGTCTTGCAGAGTTTACGCTCTCCCGCAAGGACCCGAACTATGTGCGTCTTGCCAAGGAGATTCAGGAGGCGGAGAAGGCGCGCGAGGAGCAGGCATGTCCTGTGCAGAAGTTTGAGGAGCTTGAGGCGGCGTGGTCTGTGATGAAGACCATCACGCCGGATGCGGACCGCAGCAATACCGGCATTGGAAGCACGATTTTTGCGGTGAAGCCGGGGGACGGCTCGGCGAGAGAGCAGGCGGCAAGCTGCCAGAAGGTGCTTGGCGGCTGGGCGAATATCGCAAACGAGTATGCGACCAAGCGCTACCGCTCGAACCTGATCAACTGGGGAATGCTGCCATTTCTCATCAAAGAAGGCGAGCTGCCGTTCAAAAATCTCGACTATATCTACATTCCGGGCATCAGGAGGGCTGTGGAGGAGAAGACAGAAGTGATCAAGGCATACGTCGTGGGCAGCGCTTCGGGTGAGCGCAAGAAAACAGAGTTTGAGATGACGCTCGGAGAGCTTACCGACGAGGAGCGGCAGATTATCCTCAAAGGATGTCTCATTAATTATAATCGAGTATAAACCAGAAAAATCCCGTGCAGCAGCACGGGATTTTTGTTGCAATAGCATCGTTTTTTCATAAAAATGTAACAATATGTTAAAAAA
>VSNR01000324.1 GCA_009774345.1 Lachnospiraceae bacterium
CATTGGTATTTTAACTTTGTTATTTACCTTTGGCAGCTTCATTGTTACGTGTCTTTCCTTTATCATTCACTTTTGTATAGATAAGGATAAAAAGACAAAAAAATAATGCCCACCCTGCCACCAGTAGGATGGGCGCCTCTCACTGAGAGGTAAGATCCACCTCGGGATACTCCACCTTTGGAGTGGGGCTCCGCGAAGGACATCTGTTAGCGCAGATGTCTTTCTTTACATTTACTATACCACACTGGAAAAATGATTTCAACCGTAATTTTTTATTTCACTGCATATTAACAGTAAGGAACTGTACTTTATCCTGATAGAAAGGTCTGGTGAACCCAATGGCTGAGAATAAATTCAGCAGCGAAAATGTCATTGCCCGCTGTGTTCCGATGAGCAGGCTTCAATCTGTGATCGGCGGCAAATGGAAAATTTTAATATTATGGTATGTGTCTTTTTATAAAGTACAGCGGTTCGGTGAACTGATGCGCCGCCTTGACGGGATTACGCAGTCCACACTGACCAAACAGCTGCGGGAGCTGGAGAATGATGGTTTCCTTCATCGTGAAATTTATCAGGAAATCCCGCCCAAAGTGGAATATTCGCTGACGGAACTAGGGCAGAGTTTTATTCCGGTACTCCAAACGATGATGGCATGGAGTGAAACGCACCTATCGTAGCTCTACCGCTGATAGGTGTCTTTTCCATTCTAAATCTAAAAATTCCCGATACTCCTTTTCAGTTACTTCTTCCTTTCTATAATCTGCTTCTATCTTTTTTAATTCTTTTTCTATTGCTAAAATATCGTGTTCAAAATCAACACACAAAACGATTGGAAACTGTTCTACTCGCTTCAATGTCTGCTTAAAATCGCTATCCTTAAAATATTTCTTTAAAAATACAATTGTTTTACTTTTATTTTTTCCATTGCCATAGATGGATAAACGATATAAACGTTCCGGTTCTACTTGAGGATAATACGCATCAAAAATATTCGGGGTGACATGCATATCAGCCCATGCTGCAGGATATCGTTTTCCATACAGTGCCCACTCTTCAAAAATGTTTGCAGCCAGTACCATATCTTCACAAGTCTCTATTCTTGGCACTTCGCTTTGATCAAATTCTATTAATTCCAAGTCATACTTTCCCTCATATTTCTTATCATAATATACATACTCATGATCCGGTTCGCAAGTTATCTGTATGAATACTAAATCCTCTCTAAAATACATACAAAGCCAGTCTCCATCATCATATGCAGCATAGATATTATAAGGTCCATCCTCTTCATTTCTCACAATAGCATCCTTTATTTTCTCGATTAAATCAGATGTGATCTGGTCTTCCTCATAAAAATCATCACTCCCCATATACCAGTCACATTTTAATTCTTTTATATAAATTTCCATATTGATATCTGCCCCTTTCGCGTTCACAATTCATAATAGACGATATTAAATTTACTCGCGACAGATAAGATCTGCTGTGAGTATAACATACTTTCAGTATGCTATACTCACGGCAGATCTTATCTGTCGTGAGTATAACTATTCCCTATAATCATAGTCTGTGCATATATTTTTGTCAATATGATCATCTAAAACTGTTTTGAACGCCCGTATGCAAAATGATACGCATGACAGATAGAATCTGCCGTAAGATTTTTCAGCAAATCCCGCCAAAAATCGGAACTCTACCACTGGTAGGTGTCTTTTTAGCGCTATTCTGATATACTTTTTATAACGGTCAGGAACGAAATTGAGAACAGAATAAAAAACAGACAGGAGGATTTCGTGATGAATCAAAGTAAAATTGGCGCCTTTATTTCAGCGCGCCGAAAAGCAATGGGGCTGACGCAAAACCAGTTGGCAGAAAAACTTGGAATCACGGACAAGGCAGTGTCAAAATGGGAAACTGGAGTTTCCCAAAGTTAAAGATACTACACCAGACATAACGACACCACGCATATAAATACTTCTCTATAAATCGAGTAGGAGGCGGTGATTAACCGCCGTCCTCTCACACCACCGTGCATACCGTTCGGTACACGGCGGTTTCAACAGTTGACGTGCACAGACTGATAGGCTGTGGCTAAATCATAAAAGCCACTGTTTATCAGTCTTTCTTTTGTTAATGCTCTGTTGACCGCTCCCATTCCCGATACATACCAGTATTTCCTGCGGCTGTTTGCCGCCTGATGTGCAAAATATTCGGGTATCCCTAGTTTCATGAGGTTTCTTTTCTTGGTTTTAGGTAACTTCCACTGTTTCCATATACACATGCGGATTCTATGGTACAGCCATGAGTTGAGGTCATCTATCTTGTTCTTCATATCTGCTATTCCGTAATAATTCAGCCATCCACGCATGTACCTCTCTATCTTCTTTAATGAAGGACGTATGCTCTGACAAGACCTTCGGGAACTAAGCTCTTTCAGTTTTGACTTCATCTTCTTCCATGACTTTCCATGAACTCGGATACTCCTCGTTTCTCGTACTCCTGGTCGAACTCATTCAGATAGACATTCGCCAGCAGCGGTGAAATATTTCCTCCCTGTGGCGAGCCTTCT
>VSNR01000325.1 GCA_009774345.1 Lachnospiraceae bacterium
ATGGCCGGTTTACACCAAAGTCCTCCGGCAATATGTATTCCGATATGTATAAATATCAGTTCAAGAAAGTTTTATAAGACCCACGGCTGCGTATCCCGAATAAGCCACAGCCTGACAAGGCAGGGAAGGCATCCCTGGCTTTCCGGCAAATCGGAGAATCGGGGAGCAGGGAGAGGGAATCTGCTAGGATTTATTACAAGGGAATAAGGGCGGCTCTGACCAACAGAGGAGCCACAGATAGGAAAAGGAATTGTGAGGTGGGCTCATGGGAATTTCGGTTTCAAGTACACTAAATTCGGCCAATACGAAACACAGTATGTCACTGAGCAGCAGAGGGCCTGACTGGTCTTTGATCCCAAGTGCTGGGAAAAGCAATAAATCAAAGGCCGAGTTTGATGATGAGATCAAGGAACTGGCACGGAGAGCCGCGGAGACTACGAACAAAAAGGAATTAGAGCGTATCCACAGCCAGAGGGCGAGGTTATGTGCGGAATACATATCTGACGTATCGCCCGACAGGAGAGCGTTGTACCGGCAGGCTGAAAATGCGCTGAAAGGGCAGGGTGGTAATCCGAAATGCAAGGGGAGCGGGGAACTGACACTGCTTTACTTCCTGGAGGCGGCAGACGGGAGGATGGATGATCTTGCGGAAAAGAAGTTTGCGCTGGCAGGGGGCGGAACGCTGACCTGCCCGATCCTGACAAGCGGGGGATATGGCGCGGATATTTACTATCAGGGTACAAAGGTGCTGACATATCTCGGTTCGGGATATGGGTGGGCTTGTGAGAGGACTCCGGCTGAACGGGAAAAGGAAAGGGAGTTTTATGGGATTTATTTTGATGAGTACCGCTCCCTAAAGAATGGTCAAGGGGAGGAACTTGAAGCACTGCCGGATTATTTGGATGAGAAGCCGTCTTTTGACAGGAAAGCATAAACAGGGGTATCTGAATAACCAATAAGATTTCAAAAATTCCGTGAGCGCATATCCCCAATAAGCTACAGCCTTACAGGGCAGGCATCCCCGGCGTTCCGGCAGATTGGGGAATTGTAATTTAATTTTTTGGGAGGTCATGTGTTATGAGAAAACAAGTGCTGGTAATTTTAGTCCTAAGTCTTATATTGACAGTCACCGCTTGCGGAACGTCCAGCGGTGGCGGGGAATCGGAGGTTGGTGGAAACGAAAAAGCCACATTTCAAGCGACTATATTAGAGATACATGATGGATATTATCTGGTTGAGCCTGTTGCCGGAAGCACAGAATTGAACAGCGCAGACCAGATAACAGTTCCCATGACAAATATGAATCCTTCGCCGGAGCCGGAAGTCGGAGATGTTCTGGAAATAGAATATGACGGTTCGATTGCAGAATCATATCCTGCACAAATTACTAATGTGCATAGCATTAGTGTTGTCGAATAGCAGAAGATTCCGCTTTGAAGAGTGTAGGGCGGATTTGAATAAGGTCATTGTCTGGAAGCAGATAGATGGGAAATCGGGGACGGAATTTTACATTTTCCCCAACAACTTCCATCAGTTAGATTATTATGGAAAGCAGGGGATAGGCATAGCCTGAAAACAGGAAACAAAAGGGGAATTATAAATACCGGTACTACTAAGCTGAAACTTAAGGCACAGCAACCAACAGGTATGGAAACATCGTTTTCATAGGGCATGACATAGAAAAGCCAGCGGCACAGATACCAGTCTGACCTGCTGGCTTTTCTTTTTTTCGCCATACTACGTCAGTCTGGCTTCCAAAACGGAAGGGGCAGCATGGGGATTGCTTTCTGTCAGGGCGGCGGCCGTGGCCACCAGCACGGACAGGCTCCTTTCGTCACAGAGCGTGAGCAGCCTTAACAGCTCCTGATATGTAGAGCCGGTCCTGTCATGGCTGTCCTGGAAGATACAGTCATCTGCAGATATATCCAGCGTCCTGCAGATATGGTAGAAATTTTCAATGCTTGGGGAACAGCGGCAGCGCTCCAGGTCCTTCTGGAAGGACACGGAATGGTCGAGCAGCTCCGCACACTGCGCCTGGGTCAGATGTTTTTTCTTCCTGGCCTTCTTTAAGGCGGCGCTGAAGATCTGGGCATCATTGATGGATAAAGACATTGTGGTCACCTCCTATAAGTAGTGTATTGCCATACCTTGCAAAAGTAAAAATGGTATAGACACACTTAAAAGTAGAGCAATAGCATACTAGGCATCCAGACATCTGGTGAACAAAAAAACATGGTTCATCAGGGTTTTGTTTGGGTGCCTTTTTGCGGCCATGGGAAAGGTACATGGTCTGTAAGTGGGGAATTTTCGTAAGTCGGGAACTCGTGGAGGGATTGCGTTAAAAAAATCATAACCTTCCTGGGGGTGTCCTGCGCCCAACATGGTAGTCTTGCACGCTACTTTTTGGAGGAAGGAAAAGATTTATGGGAAAAGAGCATCTATCCGTGCTTTCGGGCGGATAAATGCTCTTTTATTGTCTGTATAATGGGGTTAAAACCCTCGCCTTTAGGCGAAACCTTTAGGTCAACCCCATAGCTTCAAGTTT
>VSNR01000326.1 GCA_009774345.1 Lachnospiraceae bacterium
TAATATTATAGAAACTGTAAATTGGGGAACTACAAATGAATTTGTTTTATTATGGGGAGAGGTACTATGGGGAATCAGGCACAGGAGCTGGAATTGTGGCAGGTGGTGAGTCCGCCGGATTATAATAGAAAACAAAATAAACAAGATTCAATCAAGGTAATGTATCCAAATGCCGCTGGGACAAGACCCCGCGCATCAAGAGGACAGGCAGTAAGGCGGGATTTTCCAAGGACAGATGCACGCCAAACAGCAAGAGCCAGCATATCTCAAATAAATACAGGCCAGACAGCAAGAGCCGGCGCAGTTCGAAGAAACGCAACAGCAAAACAGCGAGCCCGCCAGACATGCGCCAGACAGGCAGCGTCCGAATACATACCATCCGGCAGAGGAAGGACAAAGACAGCGGCAAAACCGGGCCGCCGTGCCCGAATCAGCCAGTGTCTTGCGATTCTTTGGATTGCAGCAATGTCCGCCGCCATCTTTTTGATGGGAAAAGCCTTTTATCAAAGCAGACAGAAGCCGCCTGTCACAAAGGAGGAGATCACTGTAAACTCTATATTAGAGGCAGTGCCTGTCGCTGAGGACAGCAGAAAGAAACCAAAGATGTCAGAGGACTTTCTGACAATCAGCGAGTATAACCGCCCCGGGACTAAACTTGAGAGAGTGGATAACATTTTTGTTCATTATACAGCCAATCCGGGAACGTCCGCAGCGCAGAACAGGAGTTATTTCGAAAGTCTGGGGCAGACACATGAGCGGGCGGCAAGTGCGCATTTCATCATCGGTTATGAGGGGGAGATTATCCAGTGTATTCCTTTGGAGGAGGAAGCCTATGCGGTGAAAGAGCGGAATGTCGATTCGATTTCGATTGAATGCTGCTATATCGCTGAGGATGGTTCCTTCACACCGGCAACCTATGATTCATTGATTGAAATGCTTGCATGGCTGACGGACAAGTACCATCTCGAACCACAGGATATTCTGCGCCACTATGACTGCGGCGGAAAGAAATGCCCGCTTTATTATGTAGAACACGAGGACGCATGGCAGCAGCTGTTAGAGGATGTGGAACACTATTTATAATTATGCCAGCCAGTTAAAATTCTCAATATATTACACACTTTTACGGCACAGAGGCAATCGCTTGCGATTGCCTCTGTGTATTTTTAAGAGCTTTTCAGACTCGTGATAACTTCCTGCGCATTAAAAGGTTTCGTGAAGAACAGCTCAGCGCCTTCCCGCAGCGCATCCATGAGTTTGTCCTTCTGGCCCGCAGCAGAGATCATCGCAACCATCGCCTCAGGATCGTATTCTTTAATTTTCTTGAGGGCAGTTACGCCATCCATCACAGGCATTGTGATATCGAGCGTTACGATATCTGGTTCTAACTCCTTGTACAGCTCAACGCCCTCCTCGCCGTTGGTCGCTTCTCCTATGACCTGATAACCATTATCATTGAGCAGCTTAATGAGCATCTTACGAATCAGGGCAGAATCATCGACAACAAGAACTGTGGGCAGCGAGCTGGCAGTGCTGGTGTTGAGGTCTGTCTTTTTCAGATTCAGTGTGTGAGGCTTCTCTCCGGGAACAAAGGCAGCGTCCGTGGAGATAATAAGGTCAAATTCTGAATCGTCAATATAGACAGGCATATAATAAGCATTGCCGGACAATTGCTGGTTCAGATACACCTCTGGCGGAACCATCTCGATAAATACATCGTCGTCGCTGAGCACCGAGTCAAAAAGACCGTTGTTCAGGTTTGCAAATTCACAGACAGCGTCATACACTTCATCGCTGCTGGTGACAGAGACGGATTTTGCGTAATTTTTGGCGAGCTTGATAATGCCGTCGAGCTCGTTCGTAGCACTGAAACCGAGGAAAATATCGGCTTCCCCGACGGATTTCTGGCCTGCAAGCATGCTGTATGAATACTCGGTAGCTTTCTTCATTCTGCCAAAATAGAAATTGTTGGTGACAAATCGTGTAAGATTACGCATGACAAGCCCGGCAAGGTCCGTAATGGTCGTGTCTCTCACGGTGGCAAACAGTGGAATGATCGTCTCGAAATCATCCTCCTTGACAGCCTCGAGTTCCTCGTCTGTGAAGCCGTGTGCTCTCTGGAAACCATGAAGGTGTTCTGTGACGGTTTCCATGGTCAGACCAAGGCTGTCGATCAGAATCTGGAAAAACTTCATGGACACATTGCCCTGCTTGCCGAGCAGATCTGTCACCTGATCGGATGTGAGGTATTCCAGCTCGACGGCGATATCACCGAAACGGCGATCTTGCAGGGTTTGCTGATGGTTGATCTCCTCCGCCTGCTCCTCTGTCAAAAGTCCCTCGGCAATGGCGATCGTACCCAGCTTGACGCGCGTTTTCTGGATTTCCTCCTGAAACGTGTCCCTCTGTTCAATTGTGATCACGGATTGTCCGACCAAATAGTTACTAAATAGTTGTATAAACATAGTAATCGCACCTCTCTGTCTTGTATTTGACTAATTTGATACTTCTATTTTATAAAATTATTGAAAAATTAACAAC
>VSNR01000327.1 GCA_009774345.1 Lachnospiraceae bacterium
GGGATTGTCAGTTACTAAATATAATATATCAGATTTTTTCTTTGACGGATAGACATAAAATCGTGCGTTTACCGTGACTTTGGATATCCTGGCTAAATCAGAACATGAAAAGGAATATTTTTTCAATATCGCGTCACTGCCTGTTCCAAGTCTTTTATGATCTCCGACCATATTGATAACACACTCTAAGGAATTGTAGGAAAATAAGTGATGCAGATTGCGCAGGATATTTCTTTGAGGATGTATGTCAAAAAACGTAGGCGTAGCGGGCTACGGCGAGGCTTTTTGGCATGCATAATCAGAGAAATAGCCAAGTCAAGATGCGTCAGTTATTTTTCTACAGTTCCTAAGGTTGATTTGTCCGTATACCCCTGCTCAGCCGCCATTTGAAAAAATTTAACAGCCATCCTCCAGTCTTTCTTTATGCCCCAGCCATTGTAAAAGCAGTTGCCAAGCATATTTTGTGCAGATGCATAACCGGCCGTGGCAGACTCTTGATACCAGTATACTGCCTTCTCCATGTCTTTTTTTACGCCTCTTCCATGAAAATACATCTGACCAAGGTTATACTGTGCCACCACATCACCTTCCACCGCCGCCTGGCTGTACAGGATGGCTGCCTTCTCCAAATCCTGTCCTACTCCCCGTCCGGTCTCATAACAGCAGCCAAGCTGTCGCCATGCGACCGGACAGGTCTGCAAAAGTGTCCTGTCCAAATCAGCATCCCTGACCGATACCAGTCTAAATTTGCGTATCCTGTCCATTGTACATGGCAAGACAGGATTTTGCGATGGTAAGTATCGCGGTAAAACAATCCCCATTCTGTTCTATATAAAGCAGCCCTCCGTATTTTTGCGCGGTATCCCGCACGTTTACAATTCCAAAACCATGGTTCCCGACATCCGGCTTCGTGGAAACCGGCAGGATATGTTTTCCCCCGTTATTGGCAATCTGTGTATTGATACATGTGTTCTCCACCTCCATCACCAGAAAATGCTCCTGCGCGTACAGCGCCGCATGAACGCTGCCATGGGCGCACTGCCTTGCCGCCTCAATGGCATTGTCCAGAAGATTGCCTGCCATGACGATCAGATCCTTCCCCGGAATACATGCCCATCCGGGATTTTCCTCCGCAGCGATATCCATCCGGACGCCCTGTCTGTCAGCCAGCACAGACTTTTCCCAGAGAATGGCGTTCAAGACAGGATTGGATGTATAGCGCTTTCCGGTCAGGGTATCCAGTTCCACTTCCATATCCCCAAGCAGGCTTAAAATCTCCTCGTTTCCGCCGTCGGCGGCCAGCACGGCTATGGAAACCATGCAGTTTTTCAAGTCGTGGGCATACCGCCTGTGTCCCAGGTCGATTTCTTCCAGATGCTTATAGTATCTTTGTTGCAGCACGACCTGCTGCCTGGCAAGCTGCTGTTCCCTGCTTTTCTCGCTGACAAAAAACAGTTTGTTGATGGTATAAAAAAGTAGTACATTTGCCAGCGGCAGAAGGAAAAGCCCGAATTTCAGACTGTACTGCGCCCATACGGTGCCATCGTTTCCAAAGGCAATCCCAAGATAGATCAGCGCCGTGGAAAACGGCAGAATCACAAAAGACAGCGGAAAATGCTCCCACATCTTATACTGTGTGCTGAGGAAACAGATTTTCAGTCCATGCAGCACAAACCAGCACAGTATGTAGGAAAGGGTTCCCATCGTATATTTTTCCGCTTCCCGTGTATAATGAAGCTCTTCCCTGATCATCTGCCAGAACGGGATTTTGACAAAGAAAAGCTCAATTACAAGCTCTGAGAACAATGCTACCGCCCCGCCGATCAGGAGCAGAAATGCCTCTTTCCTATGGTCGTCCTTAAAAATCAACAGAACCGGCATCAACAGAATCGGCAATCCAAAGAGCAGGTTTATCAGCCTGCTGTCAAAGGAATTGACCAGCCTGAGGGCTGCCGCACATAACAGCAGGATCAAAAAACGCAGCTTCCGATCCCGCACCCTGAATTTTAGCTGATCCCTGAAAAAATCGTAAAAAACAAGATGCCCAAACAGAGTGGCGCCGAATTTCAATATAGCGCCCATGACAGCCTCCATCATTCCTTCGCCCCTCTCTTATACTTTTTATGGAAATACATGGAAAAGCTCTGGTGGAATTTTTTGCTGCAGGTTCTGCTGATCCCCAGCCTGTCCCCGTTGCTCATGGTCAGCTCGTTCTGCATGATCTTTGTGACAGCCTTCAGGTTCACGATGTAACTGGTATGCGCGTACTCAAATCCCTGCGCGCAAAGCTGCGCATACCAGTCCTCCAGCCGCTCGTTGCTTTGCAGCGTATTCCTGCTCCCCGCAGCGCCGGCTTCTACGGTGAGCCGGCTTCCCCTCTTTGTCTTTTCAATGTAAAGAATACTTCCCACAGGGATACGCCGCGCCTCCCCGTCACTGACTACCTCCGCCATTTCCCTGTGGCTGCGCCGTTTCGTTTCCAGCAGAAGCTCCCCGATATCCCGCATTCTCTCGTCTATGTCCGCGCTTTTTAACAGG
>VSNR01000328.1 GCA_009774345.1 Lachnospiraceae bacterium
AGTCAAAGATTATTAGTTTATGGAGCGTGTGACATGGAGAACAAAATATTTATAGCTGAAACGGAAAGACTAATTTTAAGAAGATACAAAAAAGAAGATGTTCAGGATTTATTTGATTATTTATCGGATAAGGAGGTTGTAAGATACGAACCATATAAACCGCAAACCTTCGATGAAACAGAAAAAAGTCTTGAATGGCGCATTGGTACAGATGAAATGATTGCTGTAGAATTGAAAAATTCCCATAAAATGATTGGAAATGTATATATGGGTAAACGTGACTTTGAAGCACTGGAAATAGGATATGTATTTAATCGAAATTATTGGGGATATGGTTATGCTGCCGAAAGTTGCAAAGCATTAATCGAGCAGGCATTTTACAATGGCATACATAGGATATATGCAGAGTGTGACCCCAATAATAAGAGTTCGTGGAAATTACTTGAAGCGTTAGGATTTCAACGTGAAGCCCATTTTAGAAAAAATGTGTATTTCTGGAAAGATGAAGCTGAAAGACCAATTTGGAAAGATACATATGTATACGCTAAGCTAAATGATAACACTTAAATAATTTCCAACTTATCAGCAATCCCCAATAGTCTGAATAACGAACCGTGTAAATGTCAATAATATCCAAAAAGAAAGGAAGTATTGACATGAAAACAAGCAAAAACATTTTAACAGAAAAAGAAATGGAATTAGTACAGCTGTTGATGGCAGACTGCAAAAGCACGGGAGATATTCAGAACAAACTAAAAAGATTGTTTTCAGGAACAATCGAACAAATGTTAGAAGCGGAGATGGATGAACATTTAGGTTACGAGAAAAACTCCATTGAAGGAAACAACACGGGAAACAGCCGCAATGGATACGGCAAAAAGACAATAATCAGCGATTACGGCGAATGTGAAATAGCAGTTCCCAGAGACAGGAACGGAGAATTTGAGCCAAAGGTCATTGAAAAAAGGCAAACCCGTACGGATGAAATTGAACAGAAAATAATGGCAATGTATGCCAAGGGAATGTCGCAGCGTGATATTGAAGACACGCTTCGGGAAATATACGGCTCTGAGATTTCACAGGGAATGATCTCACGGATAACAGACAGAATTTTACCTGAAGTGAACGAATGGCAGAACCGACCTCTTGACAGCATATATCCTGTAATATTTTTTGACGGAATAGTATTCAATTCCCGCAAGGACAACAAAATCGTAAGTAAATGTGTGTATTCGGTATTGGGAATCAATATGGAAGGTCAAAAGGAGATTTTAGGCACATGGATCTCCGAAAACGAGTCTGCAAGCTTCTATGCAAGTATTTGTTCAGACTTGAAAAACCGCGGTGTAAAGGATATTTTCGTAGCTTGCCACGATAATTTGACAGGGCTTTGTACCGCAATCAATTCAATTTTCCCCAAGACCAAAAATCAGCTTTGCATAGTTCATCAGGTGAGAAACAGCTGCAAATTTGTACCCTACAAGGACAGAAAAGCAGTATGTGCTGATTTAAAGAAAATCTACGGAGCGGTAAATCTTGATGATGCTGAATATGCCAAGGAAGAGTTCCGTGAAAAATGGGACAAGAAATATCCCAATATACTGAAATCATGGGATAAAAATTGGGCAGAGCTGACAGCGTTTTTTGAATATCCGGCAGAAATCAGAAGGATAATATATACAACAAACGCTGTTGAAAGCTACCATAAAATGGTGAGAAAATTCACCAAATCAAAGGCGATTTTTCCTACTGATGATTCTATCCGTAAGGTAATTTATATGAGTGTGACCGAAATATCGAAAAAGTGGACAATGCCTGTAAGGGATTGGGGATTGGCTTATGCACAGTTTTCTATATATTTCGAGGATAGATTTGCAGTCTGACAGCAGTTGGGGCTCTGCCCCAAACCCCGAGGTTTATCCGCTTTGGAGATACCCGGTGAAAGAGAAAACAGCGATTTTTCTGTCGCTGCTTTCACCGTAATATCTCATAGTCTGCGTTAGGTCGCTCCTCAGCGTTGCCTTTTTGACTACGTTTTTATTATTCGCTTATTTTTTAGGGATAATGCATTTACACGGTTTATTTTTCATAACCGCGCTATTGGAACAATAGGCGAATTTGCACAGCAATTGGCGGTGTGCCGCCGGCAGTTAAACGGCGTAATTATTACGCAGCTTTAAACGCGGCTGCATGACCGTTCCAGCTATGCGGTCTTATCAGCACCGATATTCACTCCGTTTCGCTCCGTTAATATCGGTGCTGATTCAAAAAAACTCGAATTTTTTGAGAAAATCGTGTAAAGTAATATTGACACGATCATATGTCAAACAGATGAGAATTATCTCAAGTTCAAGCAGATCATGCAAAACGGTAATACGGCTATATCCGCAAGAAATTTCTCATTTCGCTTGAGGGGATAGGATTACAGCATATTTAAACATTCTTGCAGTAAATGAGACACTTGACGGTCTATGGTAAATAATTCCTGAAATAAGGATTTAAGTTCCGCTCTGGTAGATAATTTATTCAAC
>VSNR01000329.1 GCA_009774345.1 Lachnospiraceae bacterium
GCATGGCGAAAAATCAAAAATCTTACACTCCGGAATTTAAACAGCAGATCGTGGATCTGTATAATGCCGGAGGAACCTCGTATCCACAACTGGAACGTGAATATGGCGTAAATCGGAGTACTATCAGCGGTTGGGTAAAGCAGCTTTCCCCTATCAAGGTATCAGAGGAGGAAACGGTTACCCTAAAGGAGTATAAGGCTCTCCAAAAAGAAATCCAGCGCCTTAAGATCGAGAATGAAATACTAAAAAAAGCGACCGCCATATTCGCAAAAGAACAATAGCCGAAATTACTGCATTTATCCTGAATAACTTAACCAACTACTCTATATCCCAGCTTTGCAGTGCCCTGAAATTCCCAAGGAGTACCTATTACAAGGCTCTGGTTTGTGTACCTTCAAATAAGCGGATGGAGTATGAGGAATTCGGCAGGAAAGTGAAACAGGCCTTTGAGGATTCCAAACGCAGATATGGGGCTGTCAAACTATGCCGTGTACTCAATGCCGCTGGGACACCCTGCAGCATCAAGCGGGTCCAGAGGCATATGGCAGGGCAGGGACTGCGCTCTGTGGTAGTAAAGAAGTACAGCCACCATGCCAATCATGGCAGTATCCCAGATGATAAAGTGAATATCTTGAAACGTGATTTTAGAACGGAAACCATCAATCAAAAATGGTGCACAGATATTACCTACATCCATGTACAGAAAGAAGGATGGACTTATCTGGCGTCTGTCATGGATTTGTGCAGCCGTAAAATCATCGGCTATGCCTATGGCACATCTATGACAGCGGAACTGGCAGTGAAAGCGGTAGAGAATGCGTGCCTGAACGTCAGGGATACAAAAGGGATCATTTTGCACAGCGACCTTGGAAGCCAGTATACGAGCCAGGCATTTGAAGACTGCCTGGCCAGGAAAGAAATCCTGCATTCCTTTAGCCGTAAGGGAAATCCATACGATAATGCCTGCATTGAATCCTTCCATTCTGTACTAAAAAAGGAAGAAATATATCTTCATACTTATCAGGATTCAAAGGAAGCCCGCAGAGCAATCTTTGAATACATAGAAGGCTGGTATAACCGTAAGCGGATACATAGCTCTATTGGTTATTTGACACCACAGCAAAAGGAGGATGAGGAACTAAAAAAAGCAGCATAATCTTTCGACTTTTTTTGTCCAAAGTATTGACATAGGTCCAAGTCCCACCATCGTTCTGTCAGCAACGCCGAAATAGTTTCATCGGAAAAGCGTTTTCGGATAGGTTTAGCTGGAACGCCGCCCACAATGGTATAAGGCGGGACATCTTTTGTTACAACAGCTCTGGTGCCAATAATAGCACCGTCCCCTATGGTAACTCCAGCGAAGATTGCGGCCTCATATCCAATCCAAACATCATTTCCAACAACAATATCCCCTTTGTTGTCCATGCCTCGGTTATTTGGCTAACATCAAGTCCCCATTCCTCAAAGAAAATGGGAAACGGATAAGTCGCAAGTGAAGTCATGCTATGGTTGGCGCTATTGAACAAGAAACGAGCGCCACAGGCGATAGAGCAAAACTTACCGATAATCAGCCTGTCATGGTTAATAGGATAATGGTAAAGAACATTATTCTTTTGAAAATCAACAGGATCATTTACAAAGTCGTTATACATGGTGTAGTCGCCCACAATGATGCTGGGATCGATAATAACATTTTTCAAATATACGGTTTCCCGATCTTTTGACCGGGGATAAATTTTTTGCTTGTCCATCATGAATTGCTATCCTCCTCAGAAATCAAGTTACTCATACGAATAACAGATAGGTTTGTTTTCTTGACATTCACTAAAGTCTCCTGCTTGCATTTCGGGCAATACAGAGGAAAATTGATGAGCTCTGTATCTTGACGCACTTTAAGTCTGGTCTTATTTCTACATATAGGACATAGAAGCCATACCATTCGATTCATTAAAGACTTCCCTCCTTGTGGTTTGATTGAATAAGCGTTTTGTGTTCCCATTTTCTACTCATGAAATAGAGTAAGCCTACAATAGCAGGCAAGACTGGCGAAAGCGCCTGGCCGTAATAAATGCCAGAAAACCCCATATTAAGTGCAAAAGCCAAGAGCCAACTCACAGGCAAACGCATAATAACTGCGTCCAGTAAAGCGTTAATCATAGCGATATTTGCCGCACCGACACCAATAGCAAAGGAATCCAAAGTGTACATAGCGGCATAAATCAAGCTATTTATACTGCAACAGACACGCAGATAGTAAACTCCATCGTTTATTACTTCCGGGCTGGTACTACCGAAAAGTAAAATCAATGGTTCTGCAAAAAGCTGTACGCAAATTACGACAACGAGCGTTACGGCAACATTCATCACTAAACTGATTTTTACTACCTTTCGAGTGCGCTCAATTTGTCCAGCCCCCATACATTGGCCGACCATCGCTGTTACTGCCTGTCCAATAGCCCAGCAGGGCATACCAGCAAAGGTGTTAATTTGCAAACCTACATTTGATGCAGCAGACACGGCAGTACCAAAC
>VSNR01000033.1 GCA_009774345.1 Lachnospiraceae bacterium
GTATAATATAACCATACAATCAAAAACACAGGCTCTCAGAAAGAGGTGAACCGTAACATGGAACCTGATTTTTATACCAAACGGACACAGCAGCTGCTGCTCAGCGGCTATCCCGTACACATTGACACCATCGACTGCTCTACCCCCAATGCCCCCATTATTCACTGGCACTGGCATGAAGAAATCGAATTTCAATATATACAGAAAGGACAGGCATACATCACCTGCGGCGAGGACAACATTGCTGTCTCAGAAGGCGATATCTTCTTTATCAATCAAGCCGTCCGACATTTTATTACGCCGTCAGGCCCCGATGGCGTCATTTACAGCGCTTTCATCGTGCACCCCTCCTTTATCCTAGGATTTGGCCAGCTGGAACTGGAAAGCAAGTATATCAATCCAATCATTGCAAACTGTTCCTTCACGCATCTGCACATCACACGCAAGAACAAGCATTACGAACAGTTTCTGGAACTATTAAAACAACTGCTTACGCTTCACGAGGAGCGCCCTGCCTGCTATGAACTTTTGAGCAAAGCAAGCATACTGCAATTGTGGAAGCTCCTTTATGACCAACTCCCGGGCAGGACTGCTGCTCCTTATAAGATCACTGCGCGCATCGCCAATCAGGATGCGCAGCGCGTCAAGCAGGCAATGGTCTACATACAGGAGCATTTTATGGAACCGATCACGCTCAATGATATCGCAGAAGCCATCCTTGTCAGCAAAAGTGAGTGCTGCCGCTGCTTCAAGCGCGCTACAGGTCTGTCCCCCTTTGAATACCTGATGAAATTCCGCATCACAGAATCCGCCAAATACATGCACCGCAAATCACATGAATCCATCTCTGAGATTGCAGGCGCTGTTGGGTTCAACAACACGAGTTATTTTAACAAAGTATTTAAAAAATTTATGGGCTGTACGCCGACCGAATACCGCCAGTCCCTCCGAAAAGAACTGCCAAAACTAAATTAAGCCGCTCTGTGCAATGGTTTCAGATTTAGCAGCCAAAGCCCTGCTGCAAGACATCCTATGCCCACTGCCACAAGCCCGCAGATCTCAGAAGCGCTCGGATATCATGGAACAGAACTGGAAATCCTTGATCATCTAGACGGATGATAAAACTCCTTATACCAGCAGGCAAACCTGCGTAGTCCGTCCCTCAAATCCGTGGAGGGCTTAAAGCCAAAATCGCGCTCGAGTCCGCTCACATCGGCATACGTCACCTCCACATCCCCCGGCTGCATGCCCACAAGCTCCTTATGCGCCTCAAAGTCATACTCCTCTGGCAGCACAGCGGCACGCTTTAGCTCCTCCTGTAAGATTTCCACGAAATCAAGCAGGTTCTCAGGCTGGTTGTTGCCAATGTTGTAGATCTTGTATTTCACGCCATCCTCATTTGGAAGCGGCGCGCACTGCATCACAGACATTACCCCGGTGACAATATCATCAATATAAGTAAAATCGCGTTTACAGTTGCCATAGTTAAAGATTTTGATCGTCTCATTCCTGACAAGTTTGTCTGTAAAGCCAAAATACGCCATATCCGGGCGCCCTGCCGGACCATATACTGTAAAAAAGCGCAGTCCTGTAGACGGAATGCCATACAGTTTTGCGTAAGCATGTGCCATCAATTCATTGGATTTCTTGGTGGCAGCATAGAGTGATACCGGATTGTCCACTTGATCCTCTGTCGCGTAAGGTATTTTCTTATTACTTCCGTAGACCGAGGAAGAGCTCGCATACACAAAGTGCTCGACACCGCCTGCGCTCCCGTCATAGCTGTGCCTGCATGCCTCGAGAAGATTATAGAAACCAATCATATTGGACTCGATATAGGCATCTGGATTCTCAATGCTGTAGCGCACGCCTGCCTGCGCCGCCAAGTTCACGACGATCTGCGGCCTGTGCGTCTCAAATAGTTCTCTGATCTCCTTTTGTTCTGCGATATTTCCCTTGATAAAAATAAACTTCCCTTTTCCGCCGGACACCAGCTCCCTGATCTGGTTTAAGCGAAATTCTTTGAGGGATACATCATAATAATCATTCATATTGTCGATACCGACAATCGTGACATTGACCACACTTTTCAGAAGTGTCTGTATCAGATTGGCACCGATAAATCCTGCGGCTCCTGTCACAAGGATCGTCTTATTTTCAAGTTTCACATTTTTTTCAAGCATGTTCTTTCTCCTTTTTGCCAAATATCAACGAAGCAAACAATGCGTTGATGTCGTCTGGCTCCTCTCCAACCCACTCTTCACTAAACCGGTTGGCAGCATCATGCATGCCAATCCGCTCCATTGCATTGACAACGCGCATCCGAATCTGGACGGACGACTGCTTCGCCCACTGAAATGCTTCGAGCAGCCGCAGGCCATCCTTGTATACTCGGTCATAATCCCCCAGCGTGTTCAGCTCCTTAAAGTAGTCATCGACCCATCCCTGAACATTATATTTATACTCTGTCCGCTCATCAATCTCTGCCAGCTCATTAAAGCCGCACGGATGTTTCTTCTGCTCCTCCTCGATGATTTCGAGCAGCGTGTCATATGCACTATACCAGCATTCATTGATAATATTCCCATTATCCAGCGCCTTATAACATTTTGCAGTCAGATCCTCAAATATATTCCATTTACGATTCTTTTCCATCTATTTTATACCTTTCTTTATTCTTAGCGTTTTTTGTCCTTTCAGTTCTGTCTGGTTGCAGCGAGATGTCTCTCATATCATAGTATACCATTATTTGACTGTTCCCACAACAAAACATTTAGGAATCTTTCCTCCTTTCTCAGCATATCATTATCACAAATACATGACAATGCGGTGGTTCTGTAGATGAAGCAGTCAAATCATATATTCAATATCTTATATCTTATATGTATGTTTCTGACGGTGACAGCGATCGCAAGACCGCTCTATTATCAGCATTCAATTCCGGCGATCGCCTCCACTGCCCAGACCCCCGCCGACATCAAACGTGCCGCCCTCACGTTCGATGACGGCCCGCACCCTGTCTACACCGCCCATCTTCTCGATGAACTGAAAAAGCGCGGCGTGAAAGCGACCTTTTTTGTCACGGGGGAACACGCAGAACTCCATCCTGATCTCATCAAACGGATGCACGACGAAGGTCATCTCATCGGCAACCACACCTACAGCCACATACAGCTCACCTCCTCCAACAAAAACCAATTCAAGGAAGAGCTGATACAGACCAATGAGATTCTTCATGATATCACCGGTGCAGAAGTACAGTATGTGCGTCCTCCCTACGGATCGTGGGACAAAAAATTCGAGACAGACCTGAATATGTTTCCTGTTCTGTGGAATGTAGACCCTCTCGACTGGTGCACTGCCAACGCAAACCGGGTGGCAAGTACCATCCTAAACAAAGTCTCCGACAATGACATCATCCTGCTGCATGATTATTATGATACCTCCGTCGAGGCTGCTATCATAGTTGTTGACGAAATGACACGGCAGGGCTACGAGTTTGTCACGGTAGACAAAATTTTATTTGATTAATCATCCGCTGAAAATAATATTTGATTTCAGCAGGGAAATATGCCATTATATAAAAGTAGCTATGTGTACACACCAAACGGAGAACTTTTACCATGCAAAAGCATAAAATACTGCTCCTTGTCCTGCTGCTTCTGGCCTGCATCTTTGCGGGCATTCTGCTGGGGAGTGTCCCGCTCCATCCAGCCAGTGTCCTGCGGTGTCTGGCTGGTCTTGACAAGGATTCCACTACTTATATCTTAGTGAACACGGTCCGCCTCCCCCGCGTCATGGGGGCAGTCCTTGCCGGCATGGGACTTGCCACAGCCGGCGTACTCTTGCAGAGTGTCATGAACAATTCCCTCGCAAGCCCAAACACCATCGGCGTCAACTCCGGCGCCGGTTTTGCTGTAATGCTCACGCTGATGTTTGGCGGCGCCTCATACTGTATTCCGGCTGCTGCCTTTGCTGGCGCCCTGCTCACGACACTCACCATCTTTGGACTGGCATATGCGGCTGACAGCTCGCGCACCACCATCATTCTAGCCGGCATCACGGTGTCGAGCTTCCTCAATGCAGGCATCAACACCATCAAACTCCTCGACACGGACATCACCGTAAACCTCACCACCTTTATGATTGGTTCCCTGTCAGGACTGACTTTTGACAACCTGAAATTCCCCGCTGCCGCCATTCTTACAGCGCTTTTTTTGTCCTTTCCTGCTGCAAAATCTGTGAATGTGCTCAATCTGGGAGATGACATTGCGCGTTCGCTGGGGCTTCATGTCATACTTGTGCGGCTGTTTCTGCTCGTCCTGTCAAGCATTTTGTCGGGCTGCGTGGTAAGCTATGCCGGACTTTTGAGCTTTGTCGGGCTGATTGTCCCCCATATCTGCCGCCGCCTGTTTGGCAATGACGCCCGCATTCTGCTGCCCTGCTCTGCTCTGCTTGGCGCCAGCTTTGTCCTCATCTGTGACATTCTGGGACGTGTCCTGTTCTCCCCCTTTGAGCTGCCTGCCGGTGTCCTGATGTCCTTTGTTGGAGGGCCGTTTTTCCTGTATCTGTTATTTAGGAACTGTAGAAAAATAACTGACACATCTTGACTTGTCTATTTCTCCGATTATGTATGTCAAAAAGCCTCGCCGTAGCCCGCTACGCCTGCGTTTTTTGACATACATCCTCGAAGAAATATACTGCACAATCTGCATCAGTTATTTTCCTACAATTCCTTACCAAAAAAGGAGGGCGCAGAGTCCATGCTTGAGTTTCGGAAAGTGGATATCCGCTGTAATTTTGTACCTATTTTAAATCAGATCTCGGTCTGTTTTCAGAAAGGAGAGATCACGACTGTCATCGGGCCAAACGGCTGCGGCAAGACCACACTTCTGCAATGCCTGAACGGTTCCTCCAAGGTCACTTCGGGCACCATCCTCCTAGACGGCGCAGACTATCTTGCCATGCCGTTCAAGGAACGCGCGCGCAGGGTGTCATTTCTGCCGCAGGTGCGCACCATCATTCCAGCGCTGCCTGTGAAAACGCTGGTGGAACACGGGCGGTTCCCGCATCTTGGGTTTGCGCGCAGAAAGTCCAAAAAAGATATCGAAATCGTTGCACATGCGATGGATTTCGCACAGGTGTCACCCTACGCTGCACAGTATGCAGACACGCTCTCCGGCGGAATCCGCCAGCGCGCCTTCTTTGCAATGACACTCGCGCAGGACTGTGACTATATTGTCCTCGATGAGCCCACCACCTACCTTGATCTAAATGGACAGCGGGCTTTTATGGAGATGCTTGCACAGCTAAAGGCACAGGGAAAAACCGTGATCCTCGTCCTTCATGACATTGGACAGGCACTTGAGATTTCTGACACGCTTGTCATTATGCAGGACAGAAAGATAGCTGCCACAGCAACCCCACAGGAATGTCTGCGGCAGCACATTATAGAAGAAGTCTTTGATGTCCGCCTCAAAGAATTTTCAGATGAGGAAGGGCATTACTATTTCTTTTATTAAAAATCCTCACCGTACAGAATGTCGGCAAGCTTTTGATAGGCCTCTCCCCATCTCGCATTTGGCTTTAAATTGTACAGTTCCTTTTCAAGGACATAGTACCTGCCCTCCCTCACAGCAGTGAGCTTACTCCACGCAGGATTGTTCAGTAGTGTATTCTCGATGTTCTGCTGGACTGCCTTGGCGTCTTTGCCCTGTGTTGTCACAAAGACAAAATCCGGGTCAGCGGCAATGACCGCCTCCATGCTCATGTCATCAAGCAGACTGTCATCATCGTCAGCAATATTGATACAGCCAAGCTCCGCAAGCATTTCTCCGCCGACATTGCCATAGCTTCCTTTTGCCTTGACACTCGATGCACTCGCCCTCAAAAAGACGATTTTGGGTGCTTTTTTTCCCTCAAGATTTCTCTGGTTCACGCGCTCCCGCGCTGCATCCACCTGATTTTTGACCTCGATTCCGTTTTGGAGATACAAGTCCTCTCTGCCCGTAATATCTGTACAGATTTCCAGCATGTTCATATATTCATTAAAGTTCGACACGGAAAAATACGCTGTCGTAATGCCGGCATTTTCCAGAATTTTCTCGATATCCATGTCCGCCTCTGTGTTGGCGCTGGCAATCACTAAATCTGGTTTTGCGGCAATGATTTTCTCGATATCAGGTTCCAGATGCGAGCCGACGTTGACTACATCCTCCCCCAGATTCAGATCGAAGCTGGTCCATGAATCATTGGCGGCGCCCACCACGTCACCGCCCGCAAGCAGCCATAGTTCCGTAAAGCTGCCGATCAGCGTGATCACCCTGTCATGGCTCTCCACTGTGACCGTCCTGCCGATATCGTCCGTGAACGTAATCCCTGCCGCCTCTGTCTGCGCAGACTCCGCTTCCTCCCGTTTCCGCGCCTCCTTCTCAAGTTTCTCTTCTAATATCGTACTCCTTGACTCTCCTTCGCTGTGCTCCTCCTCCACTGCCGCCACAGTGCTTTCTGCTGCTGCACTGGTCTGCGTTTCCTTGTCTGCACACCCTTGTAGCACAAAAACTGCTGCCAGCAAGGGCAGTATCCATTTTTTCATAATCTTAGCCTCCTGTTATTACACCATTCTAACAGCTTCATACAAACTGATTTTTCTGTCTGTCGTAATGATAATCAATTTGTCCAAGTTTGTCTACTATTTTTTGCAGCTCCTCCTCTGTATCTTCACAAAATGCCTCAAGGCTTGGATAATAGTCTCTTAGTTTCAGATTGATATAGCTCAATAGCATAACTGGATCGTTTGGCATTCTCTCACACTCCTTTCACCTGTTCTGCACTCAGGCTCACGATGAT
The DNA here is from genome assembly GCA_009774345.1 of Lachnospiraceae bacterium. Classification (GTDB taxonomy): domain Bacteria; phylum Bacillota; class Clostridia; order Lachnospirales; family Lachnospiraceae; genus COE1. The sequence continues at coordinate 6,850 of VSNR01000033.1, forward strand.
AAGCTCCACGCTCAGCATGTCAGGCATACGGCCAGTCTTGACCGCCTCCTCCGCCTCCACGCAGGCTCTCAGGGCAGTCTCTAGCTGGGACTGCTTGAACTGTGCTGCCTGCGGGATATATTTCTTTTTCAGATAATATGCATTTAACCCTGTCTGTCTGGCAATGTCGCTCTCATGATATCCCTTGGATTTCATTTCTTTTACTTGCAGCAGCATATTGAACTGTCTGGCGATCAGTGCCAGAATTTTCATGGGTGCCTCTTTCAGCGCAAGCAGGTTATAGTAGAGTCCTAACGCCTGTTTCTGCCTTTTCTGCGCGACTGCCTCCACCATGTCAAAGATCTGGTTCTGTATCTGGACAATGCACAATTCTTCCACATCCGATGCCGTGATACCCTCGTCATAATATTTGTAACACACCAGCTTCTCCACCTCGCGGCGGATATTCTCCATGTTCGTACCAGTCTTATCCAGCAAAAGACTCAGCGCATCCGGCGTAATCTGTTTATTTTCCTTTTTTAACAGCCCCATCACCCATTTTCTGAGTGTCGCCTCGTCCTGTATTTCACAGAGCGCCGCATAGCCATTCGCCGTGACTGCCTTGTAAAGCTTGCTCCGCTTGTCTGTCTCCTCCTCCACTAAGATCAAGTACGTCGTATCTGGAATCGCCTTGACAAGTGCAAGAAACTGGTCATTTCCATTTTTCAGCCAGCCGCTGTTCTCGATGATGATCACTCTGCGCTCCGCAAAAAACGGCATCGTCCCCGCCAGATCAACCACCTCGCCGGCGTTGATATCCTTGCCGGAATACACACTGCAATTCATCGTATCCTCCGCCGGAACCAACGCAGCCCTCAGCTTATCGCGGTACTGCCTGCGCAGATAAGCCTCCTCCCCGCAGAGAAGATACAGGTGGCTGAACTGGCCGCTCTTAATGTCCTGTGCTATCCTTTTCATTCTATGCTTCATCCCTCATTTCTGTTCTGCCAAACTATCATTTATAAAAGTTTCTATCGTATAACATCCCTTCCTGATGTGTATGGTAATGGCTCCTGTGTCCTTTGTCATCCAGATGCCGCTCCCTGTTTGTTCCAGCCGCGCAACGGTCTCAGCGTGCGGATGTCCATAGCGGTTGTTCTCACCGCAGGAAATAATTGCAGTCTCTGGCTGAAGCTGCGCTAACAGCGACTGCGTGTTTGAATATTTCGAACCGTGGTGTGCTGCCTTATAGATGTCAATGCCCGCAAAACCGCTCTGCTGTAAGAGCTGTCCCGCCGCCTGCTCCCCGTCTGCCTCTACATCCCCTGTCAACAGCGCTGTGACCCCTTCGGCTTCCAGTTTCATTACAAGAGAAGAGGCATTGCGCGAGGCTGTCTCGTAGCCCGCACTGGGATGCAGCACTTCAAAGCGCAGCCCGCCCGCCTCCATGCTGTCACCTGCTTTCAGGCGGTATATCGGAATCTGCCTGCGCTCACACAGCATTAGAAGCTCCTCATACGGTTCATCTTCTATGACTGCATCAGAAATACACAGACGCTTGATCCTGATATCCATTGTCTGACTGCTGTCTTTTAGCATCTCCATGATACCGGATATATGGTCGCTGTCCAGATGTGTCAGAAAGACCGCATCCAATGTGGCTACTCCGTTGTATTTCAAAAACGGCACGATCGTATACTGCCCTGTTTTGCTCTTTGAAGAGCTTCCGCCATCCACCAGAAACTGCTCGCCCCCAGCGCTCTCAATCCAGATACAATCCCCCTGCCCCACGTCCAAAAAAGTGACAGACACGCCGTCAGCCGGATTCTCACTGATTAATGTGACCGCCGCAAGCACTGCCGCAAACTTTATAACCGCAGGCAGTCCCACGGTCTGTTCTCCCTGTCCGCGCACCGCCCCTTTTGTATGATACAAGCCCCTTTCAGGCGCCCGTGCCGATAAGAACACCCCATATTGGTGTGCGGCGTACAAATACACTACCACCGCACAAAATACACAGATTCTCCATGTATCCGGCCGCCCTACAACCCAGTTTGCAAACGGAAGCCTGAGCGACACTGTGCAGAGCCGCTCAAATCCCGCAAGCAGCAAATGACAAAGCCCTCCTGCGGTTTTTGCCGGCACAGAGCCAATCACAGCCGGCAGACTGCCAGCGCCAAGACAGACAAGTCCTGCCGCCATCAAAACAGACATCGCAGGAATAATCACCAGATTCAGCAAAAATGAGTACACCGGAAATTCATAATAAGTAGCCAGCATTATAGGAAAATGCACCAGAAAAATACGAACGCTTACACTGAGCGGCTCCAGAAACTTCCACCGCACAGGTTTTATGATCTCTGACAGGCACCCAATCCCAAGAATTACGCCAAAGGAAAGCTGAAAACCCGAATGGTACAGATACCGCGGCTCCTCCATCAATATCAGCATAGCAGCAACCGCCAGCGCCGTCAGCATGTCATAAGTCCGCCGCAGCATCTGCGCCGCCAGCTGCAATCCAAACATCAGTATCGCCCGGTATGCCGAACTGCTCATGCCAACCATCTCTCCATAGGCAGCCATCACGCCGACAGACACCACCGCACACAGCGGCTGCGGTATCCAGAGCTTTCGCAGAATGTGATAAAACCCCATGCCAAGCATTGTGATATGAAGACCTGAAATCGCAAAAATATGCGCAATGCCGCTCTTTTGAAAAAGCTGTTTGCTCTCCTCGTCAAGCCCCGACTTGCTGCCAAGAAGGATTGCTTTCATAACCGAAGCATCCTTGGGCGCAAGCACCCTGTCAAAAACCCCCTCAAGAGAACGCCTGATCTGATATAAATACTCCCGGCAGCCCGAATAGCTGCTGCCCTGCGCGATCACCTCTGCCTTGTAGAGCCGAAACGCCACGCCCAGAATCTGATAATATCCCTGCGCGTCAAATTCTCCCGGATTGCGTGCCCTGCCAAAGCCAGAAACCTTTCCCGCCACTGCAATGACGCTTCCCGCCTTGGGTACATCCCCGCGCTCCCCCAGCTCAAGATAGCACAAAACCCTGCCATCTATTTTCTGCTTTGGCTGCGATGCGCTCACATGGTCCAATTGCACCACCAATTCATCCTTTTGCACGTATTTCTGCACGACCCTGCCCTGCAAAGTCACATTACTGCCCTCTTCCAGACAGAGTCTGGGCGCCGGTGCGGGATTCATCTGTAAATATATGAACACAGTCACCACAAATGCCACACAGACGCAGCAAAGTGGTCTTCTCATTCATCTTAACCTTTCTATTTAACCTTTCTATATATAAAATATTTGCTGTTAATTCACTAAGGACAGATTTCTCTCAAAGATTGTGGACGCCTCGTACTTGTCCCGGAATTTCCCGTCTTTATTTCCATCGATCGAGATCTGCACTTTATTGATATTGCTTAGCTCCACCAACGAATTGACAATCGAGTAGATTGTCACGTCCGTTGTCACATTGTTCACTGCCGTGAGCATCGTGCTGTCAAATGTCAGGTAACACACGCCGTCCTTGACCGTAATGTTGACCAGCTTTGTATCTGGACTGACCGTCGGAAACGTCTCGTCGCTTGCCGGTCCACTGATAAGCTGTTCTACGACCAGCTTTTCCATGGGTACATTTGACAGATCGGCATTGTGCGTCAGCTCTCTGTTCACCGCCACAAGCCCGTCCCCTGTCTCATTGGCAAAATACAGCCGCAGCGTCACTTTGCTCTCAACCTTCTCGACCTGCGTCCCGGCATTGTTCACAAACATGTCCGCAGTCATGGCGCCAATCGCATTCCCCGACAAATCTGTCAAAGACTCTCCGTTGACGGTGAGCATCACATAATTTACATCCGGTATATTGGTCAGGCTCCTGACGAGCGCTGCCCGCGTCAATACCTCTGTCGTCCCTGAGAGTTCCTTATATTTCTCTCCAAGGGACACGATGACCTGCTCCCCGTCATAGGAGTACGTTATAATATTAATCCCGCTTGTGAGTGTTGCCTTCAATTCTTTATTATCCGGCACAGAGCACAAAAGTGTCAGCACCTCCACAATCATATCCTTCGTGTCCGTGCTTTCAAGATAGTGTGTCTCCGCCACAAGCTTTGTTTCTTTTTTATTCAGATAGGAAATATCGACGGCTGTCCCCTTCTGTTCTGCGTGGCTGCATCCAGTCATGAGAAGCACTGGAAAAAACAGCATACCAAGCAGAAGCCAAAACCTGCGATATCTCCTCAAAGGTTTTAAAACCATACGAATCCCTCATTCCTGCCCAATTAGGCTACTGCGCGATATAGGTAAGCGGTATCCTGACTCGGAATACAGTCCCTACCCCCTCCTCACTGCTTACGGTGATCGCTCCTCTGTGCCTCAGAATCGCACTCTTGGTAATGGCAAGTCCTAGTCCCGTACCGCCGATCTCTTTGGAATGGGATTTATCTACCCTGTAAAAACGCTCATAAATATGCTCAATCGACTCCTGCGGAATACCAATGCCAGAATCAGATACTTCTACGGAAAAATACTGGTGATCCGCATCGAGTATCACCTTCACCCAGCCGCCCTTGACATTATACTTGATCGCATTTTCTACCAGATTCGTAAGCGCCAGTGTGAGCTTGACTTCATCCACTTCTGCAATCACCGGTCTGCGGCTCTCAAAGACCAGCTTAACATCCGCCCTCGACGCAATGGGTCCCAGACGCTTCAACAGCAGTTCCAGCACTTGGTTCATATCCACTGTATCGACATTGATATCCGCCGAGGTTCTTGTCATCTTGACCAGCGAGAGCAGATCTGTGATGATCTTGTTCTCCCTGTCAATCTCCTCTGCGATATCTGTCATAAACTCACGGTACAGCTCCGCAGGCACGTCCTGCTGTGTGATCAGTGAATCCGCCAGCACCTTCATGGAGGCGAGCGGTGTCTTTAACTCGTGGGAGACATTGGACACAAACTCCTGACGGGAATCGTCCAGCACTTTCATTCTGCCCATCATCTGGTTAAAGGCGTCTCCGATATTCTCTGTCTCGATATAGTCCGTGACGCTGATCTCCTCATCGGTGAAACCGTTCTTCACATCATTGATCGCATCTGTAATTTTCTCAAAAGGCTTTAACATCTTGCGGCTCAGCAGGAGGGCAATGCCAAAGATTACCACCATCGAGAGCAGCTCCAGCAAAAAAGCCCGGCTCTGGATATACTCATAGCCATTTCGAATACTGTCTGTTGACACGCTGGTCAGCATCGCCCCCAGCACATGAGACTTGCCCTCAAACTTTTCCTCAATCGGCACAACGATCTCAATATAGCCTGCATCCTTTAGACTGTCTGAGGCACCCTCACCCTTTAAGCACTTGATGATCGCCTCAGAAATAATAATCTTTCCCTCGCTGACAGCGTAGGTATCCTTGATAATCTTCAGACCGCTGTTGACAATCAGCACCCTTCCGTCATAGAGATTGGACAGCTGTGAAAGTTCCGCATTGACAACCTCGCTGCTGCTGTCGAGCATATAATTGTATGTAATCAAATGATCTGCAATAATCTTTACCTGCGTCTGGACTTCATTGGTCCTTGTCGCAATCGTATTGTCCAGATAGCGCTCAAGGATACCAAAATGAAGCACAATACATGGCACGATTCCCGCTGCCATAATAATACAGAACATTCTTGTCTTCAGACTTCTAAAGCTTGTAAAAACTTTTCCTTTTTTCATCTTTTCCCAAAGCTTTTTCACGCCGTTCTCCTATTTATAATAGTATCCTACGCCCCATTTGGTGTGTACATACTTAGGCTCACTTGGATTTGGCTCAATCTTTTCCCGCAAACGCCGGATATGCACATCCACTGTCCGCACGTCGCCGGGATAATCCTCTCCCCAGACCAGTTTCAGCAGATTATCCCTGCCATAGACTTTGTTGGGATTGAGCACCAACAGTTCCAGCACATCAAATTCTTTGGCGGTAAGATTGACTTCCTTGCCATTGACATGCAGACGCCTGCCCTCACAGTCAAGCCTCAAGTCTCCCGCCTCAATGATCTGTGTCTTTTTATCCACGGATTCCTTTGTCTTTGCGCCAGTCCTGCGTATGATTGCCTTGATGCGCGCCTTTACCTCCAGAATGTTAAAGGGTTTGGTAATATAATCGTCTGCGCCATACTCGAGTCCGAGTATTTTGTCCATGTCCTCGCCTTTTGCTGTGAGCATGATGACAGGCACATCCGAAAATTCCCTGATCTGCTGGCAGACTTCCAGCCCTGTCAGTTTTGGCAGCATGATATCCAGCAGAATCAGATCATACTTATTACGCTTTGCCATCTCGAGCGCCTCTTCTCCATCATAGGCGCACTCGACCTCCATATCATCCTGTTCCAGACTAAAACGAAGTCCTTTTACAATCAGCTTCTCATCATCTACTACCAAAACCTTTTTTCCCATCACTAGAATCTCCCATTGATTTTACATTCATATTATTAAATCGTTATTTTATCCTTTATCTTCGAAAAAAGTCCGTCCTTGATGCCGTCTACGTTCTTGATGTCCTCAATGCTGCCAAACCTGCCGTTTTTCTCCCTGTAGTCAATAATCGCCTGCGCCCTGCTCTCACCGATGCCTGACACAGATGTCAGTTCTGGCACGGTGGCAGTGTTGATATTGACAAGACCTGCTCCCTGCGGGGCGGACGCCTGCACATCTGCCGCTGGCGGATACTGGTAAGTGCCAGCCTCCTTGAGCGAAGCCGCCTCCTCAAGCGTGAGCACCACGATCTGCTCTCCGTCCGTGATCTGCCTTGCCATATTGAGACAGTTCTCGTCGGCATCCTGTGTCAATCCGCCTGCAAGCTCCACTGCCTCATAGAGACGGCTGCCTTCTGCAAGACAGTAGACACCGGGCAGCGCCACTGCGCCGCAGAGATAGACGTATAGCTGCTGCTCTTGCTGCATCTCCATATTTTTATCCGTCTCAATTTTTGATTCTGTCTTTGGCGCGGTGTCTGTCTCCATTTCGGGTTCTGACATCTGTGTCATATTCTGGGGCACTGTGCTTTCCTGTCTGGCCAGCTCGAGTGTCACTTCATCCTGCGTGGATGCACAGCCGCACAACAGTACTGGTTCAAACAGCGAAAAGACCAGAACACATACTACACATAAATACTTTTTACCTTTATTCTTTTTCTTTTTTAAAATTTTTTTGATCATGGATATCACACTTTCCCTTTCAGGGCCCCTCTGTGCATACCCACTCATTATTCTATGCTAAATCAGAACTTATTACAAGTGCTAATTTTTACATTTCAGTCATTCCTGCCATAAAAATCCTCAACCAAATTGGAAAGTGTCAGAAACAGATGCAAACGCCCTGTCTGCACAATCCTGATTCGGCGCGTATAAGCGGATTGCTGCGCGCAGTGCAAGTTCTGTCGTCCATGTAGTCATGCCGTCTTCGGACGCGCCGCAGCTCTTCTCTTCAATTGTCTGGACATACGCGGTCTTTGCCGTCTGGCACTGCGCCTCCTGCGCTGTCATCACGGCGCGGACTGCCTTTGAGGCGATGCTGTTCAGCCCTCTAAAATACTGTATGACCTCCACATATGTATGAATGTGGTCGAGAAAACAGTGTCCATACGCCGAGCGCTCGAGATTGGCTGTCGAAACCGCTTGGAGACAGAGCTTGCACTCTCCGTTGAGATCGGATGCTTCCATCAAAATGTCCGGTCTTTGTTTTAAGACTTCCTCAAAATAAGTTTTTGCCCCCACTGCATCCCTCTTCTCAAAAAATTCTGCCATCCTCGCCGTGACTTCGCTGGTCTCCTTCTTCTCTCCAATGATGGCAACCCTGCACTCATATGCCTTGTACTGGTTCGCCGTCACCCATACATATAACAAAAATTCAGAGATAAATCCAAAGACCCGCTTGTGATAATCATCCTCAAACGCAAGATCAATGCGCTTTTGCAGTTCGAAAAAAATGGCAAACAGCCACTCACAGTACGCATCAAAAAGCGCCTTTTTTGCCACCATCATATTGCCGAAATAAGTCTTGTTCTGATGCACCAAACTGACAAAGGTGTCATAATATTCAGGATACAGCTCTGCGATAATCCGCCCTGTCTCATCGAGTGTATCTACCTTGTGATGTGCCGCAAAGCCGTCTCTGTAAGAGCCGGGAAGCTCTAACTGCTTGGTCGTCACAAGATCATAGCTGCTTAAAATCCGCTCGTACTCTGCCTCTGTGAAAGCATATCCCTCCTCGCTTGTAAGAAAACGCCGGTAGTGGCAGATGCCCACACAGTCTGCACCGGTATAATTTTTCCATACCCAGTACACACCGGAAAGCTCGGCATAATAACAATTGAACTCTGAGATATTGTCACCTGTGTCATCACCGATGTAGCCAAACTCCTCTCTGGCATGTATATGCCCGACATGCAGCGGAATATACATAGGATCCGCGGGTACTTCAAATGGTTTATGCGTCATCGCAAAAATCTTCACTGACATAATTTGATTGTCTCCTTTTCAAACACGCTCTAGGGCGTCTTTTATCACCCATACCGTCATATTTTATTATATAGGTGCAGACGGATTTGCACAATATTTAATATTGAAATAAAAGGAGATACCATGGATTTTATCAACAAAGTAGGTTCCACCATTGCAAGAAAGGCAAAAGAGGCGGCTGGGATTTCCAGTTTGAACAGCCAGATTGGTGCGCAGGAAGATATCATCAATAAGCTCTGTCTCGAAATCGGAAAGACTGTCTACGAGAAAAGACAATTGTTCCCCGATTCTGTGCTCAGCGAGAAATACACTGCGGTGTCCAATGCATACGCTGAGATTGCCCGTCTCAAATCAGAAATCATCGCTGTCAAGGGCGCAAAACAATGTCCTAACTGCGGCATTGAGGTTGCGATGTCCTCCTCGTTCTGTCCTAGCTGCGGAAGCGCTGTTCCAACGCCGGAGCCAGAACCCGATGTGGAAAATCTCGAGATTCCGCCGGAGAGTATTATTTATTATCATCAGGAAGACAGACAAAAATAGCTTTTCACATAAAAACTTTCCACAAAAAAGACAGCCCTGCCCATTCAACACAGGACTGTCTTTTGAATATTACGCCCTTAAAAACGCCATATACCCCCGCACAGCTTCATACACATCTGCCTTGCTGACCACCTCATACGGCGCATGCATATTCAGCACAGACACGCCGCTGTCGATCACATTCATGCCATACTCTGCCAAGAGGTGCGCGATCGTACCGCCGCCGCCCGCATCCACTTTGCCGAGCTCCGAAAACTGGTACATCACACCGGCATCATCCATGATCCTCCTGATTTCTGCGACATATTCTGCATTTGCCTCACTCGAACCACGTTTTCCGCGCGAACCTGTATATTTGTTGAAGGCAAGCCCCCGCGCCAGAAATGCGGCATTTTTCTTCTCATATGCATCCGCATACAGCGGGTCAAAGCCTGCACTGACATCTGAGGAGAGCATCTTGGAGTTTGCCAGCGCACGGCGGACAAGAAGCTGCGACTCCCTCTCTGCCGCCGCGACAAGCTCGGCAATGGTATTTTCAAAAAACTGGGAAGCCATGCCCGTCGCGCCGACGCTGCCAATCTCCTCCTTGTCTGCCAGAATGCAGCACAGGGTATGGTCTGTGACCTCGCCCGCCAGATCGAACATCGCAAAGACGGAGGTGAACGCACACACTCTGTCGTCATGTCCATATGCTAAGATCATGCTCTTGTCAAAGCCCAGATCCCGCGCCTTCCCAGCGGGAACAATCTCGAGGTCTGCGGAGAGGAAATCCTCCTCCTCTATTCCATAACACTCTGAGAGCAGTTTGAGAATATTTGCCCGTACTGCTTCCTTGTCCTCTTCTTCGCTCTGCTTGAGCGGGCGGTTTCCAATCAACAGATCAAGTTTCTCACCGGTGATGACCACATCCGCCTTCTTTGCCATCTGTTCTCCTGCCAGATGAATCAGCAGGTCCGTAATGACAAATACTGGATCGTCGTCCTTTTCCCCGATGCTGATTTTCACAACCGTGCCATCCTTTTTGACGGCAACGCCGTGAAGTGCGAGCGGGATTGTTGTCCACTGGTATTTCTTAATACCGCCGTAATAGTGCGTGTCCAGATATGCAAATCCATCTGATTCATATAATGGATTCTGCTTGACATCAATTCTGGGGGAGTCAATATGTGCCCCGAGAATCCTCATCCCCTGAGATACTGGTTTCTTTCCCATCTGAAAAAGCACAACGCTCTTGTCCATCTGGACGGCGTAGAGCTTATCGCCCGTCACTGGCCTGCCGCCCTGTTCAATCACGCTGTGCAGTTCTCTATAGCCCTGCTGCTGCGCCATTTTAACGACTTGCGACACGCATTCGCGCTCCGTCTTGCCGTTGTCGAGACACTGCTTATAACGGTCACAGACTTCCTTTACTTTTGTCATGTCCTCCTCGGTATACTTGAGCCAGAGATTGTCTGTTTTCATTGATTCTGCTTCCTTCCCTAAACTAATTTAAATTTTTTAATATGTAAATTTATGTGCCTGCTCCGCCAGCTCTGCCGCCAATGCAGACAGGTTTTGTGACATGCCTGTGATATTGGAAATAAACTGGTCCTGCGTCTCCACTGCTGCGAGCACTTCCTCGCTACCTGCCGCATTTTCCTCCGACGCTGCGGAGATCTCTTCGATCATCTCCACGATAATCTGCTTGCTGTCCGTCATATTCGTGCTGGATTCATACAGCATCTTGACACTGGACTGTACACTCTCAAGACACTGCTCGATCTGTACGAAATTTTCTTTGGTCTCATCGACGCTGCCCTCCTGCTCTTGGAAAATCCGCTCCATGCTCTCCATGTTTCTCGTTGCATCTGCGGTCTTTTGAAGCAGCTCCTGAATAATCGCACCGATCTCGTTTGTCAGGCTGTTCGTCTCCTCCGCCAGTCCCCGGATCTCCTCCGCCACAACCGCAAAGCCTTTGCCTGCATCGCCTGCTCTTGCCGCCTCAATCGCTGCATTGAGCGAGAGCAGATTGGTCTGGTCCGCGATATCATTAATCTTCTGGCTTGTCGATTCGATTTTCTGTGCCTGCTCGTTATTCTGCTGCATCGCCTCCCGCACAACCGCTATGCTCTCACGGCTTTTTGCCGTCTTGTCCATCAAGTCCCTGATGGCAGTAAGACCATTGTTTTTCACGCGGTCCATCTCTACTGCATTGCTTCTGAGATTCTCTGTGTCTGTGATGTTCTGCACAATCAGCCCATCTAGTTTTGCTACTTCATTGGCGCTGGTGGTCGCCTCCCCTGCCTGTGACATCGCTGCATTGCTGAGGTCATTCATCGTCGTGTTGATCTCATCTGACGAATGTTTGATCTGCGCTGTGTGGTCTGCCAGCGTGCCCGCATTCTCAGCCAGCGCACCGGCGGTCTGGTCAATCTGTCTCACAATATCGCGCAGATTATCATACATCAGGATGATATTTCTGCTGATACTTCCAATCTCGTCTGTCCTTGTCCTCATCATACGGATTCCCGCCATGTCCCCCTCTGTCAAATCATAGCGCGCAATCCTGTGAATCTCTAAAACTGTCCTCTTGAGCGGCCTCACAATCAAAAATTCCATAAATACCGCCAGTATCACCAAAGCGATCACGCCTACCGTAAGGCTCACCGCCGTCGCGGTTCTGACCGTCCCCACAACTTCTGCCCTCGCCTCTGCCATGGAAATGCCAGAAGTCTTCACAACCTCCCGCTCCATCATTTTGCAGGCGACTACGTTGTTGATGGAAAAAGCAATTGCAAGAACGATAAACATTAAAGCACTGATAGTTACAATAATGGAAACTTTCCTGTATTTTTTGTTTTCCATAAGTATGATTCCCCCTATTACAATTTTTTTGTAATACCAGTATAGATTATTTTACCATCAATTTCAAGTTATTTTGTGTTTGGGGAGCTGCACGACAATAATTGCCGCAAAAGCGAGCACGCATCCTGCCAGTTCCCTTGCAGTGAGCGCCTGATGCAGAATCACCCATCCCGCCAGCACAGAGATGACAGATTCCAGACTCAGGATCAACGATGCCGCTGTGGGATTCATGCCTTTCTGCCCGATAATCTGGAATGTGTAGCCCACGCCGCTTGAGAGCGCACCCGCGTAGAGGATTGGCAGCCACGCCGCAAAGATCTCTGACAGGCGAGGCTTCTCAAAAAGGAGCATCAGCACTGCCCCGAGCACTGCATTGGTGAGCGTCTGCACGCAGGAGAGCTTCACGCCGTCCACCCGCGGCGAAAAATAATCTACGACCAAGATGTGTACGGCAAAGACCGCGGCACAGCCAAGCATATAGAGATCGCCTTTTTGCAGCTTAAAATCTCCTGATGTGATGCACAGCAGATAGAGCCCAAGCGACGCAAGCCCCACTGCCATCCACACCTTAAATCCGGTCTTTTTTTTCAGAAAAATGCCAAAAACCGGGACGAGCACGAGGTACATCGCCGTGATAAAGCCCGCCTTTCCTACGGTTGTATATTTTACGCCAAACTGCTGCAAGGTACTCGCGGCAAAAAGACATATGCCACAGCATATGCCGCCAATTGCGAGCGCTTTTTTATTTTCCTTTGAATGTATCTGAATCTGGTTGTCTTTTTTTCTGCGATTGTTGTCCATCACCATAGCGCAGGGCACAAGTACTGCCAGTGCAACCACATTGCGCACGGCGATAAAGGTGAAGGGGCCCACATAATCCATCCCCACACTCTGCGCGACAAACGCCACACCCCAGACTGCGGCAGCCATAAATAAAATCATGGACTGCCTGAAAATATATTTATTCATAATCTTTTGTTTTCCTTTTTCATGAACACTGCCAACGGTTACCGTCTCTGGCAGCGTTCACAGAAATAAATCGTTCCTCCCATATAGTTTGTCTTGTGAATCTCACAGCCACACCGAATGCATGGTTCATTCAGGGAATTTTTGCTCAGCTGTGTGATGTAGTTTCCCTTTTGTCCGAACAAATCCCGTTCCGTGTCGCGCCCGCCCTTGTCTGCCATCGCTTTGAGGATTTGATTCGCAGCATCATACAACGCCCGAAAATCTTCCTCCGGCGCGTCCTGCATCGGATAGCGCGGGTCTATGCCTGCCTCCCACAAAATGTCCTGCAATACACCGTTTCCAAGCCCCGGAATGCGCTGCTGAGTTGCAAGAAATGCTTTGGCGGACAACTTTTTACCCACCGGATATAGAGACTTAAAATAATCAAACGTAAACCCATCCGTGAGCGGATTCGGTTTTGTGCTTGAAGATCTATAATATTCATCCGTGCATTCTCCCTTTGGATAAACGGTGATTCCTCCATACATCTGAATCGACACAAAAATCCCGGTCTCATCCTCAAAATAGATTGCAAACTGATGCTTTTTTGGAAAATTTTTTGTGTCATCATAGTAGCGCGGATACGCTCCGTCGTTCAGCACAATCATACTGTCCTCCGTGTTGATTTGCACCATTCCGCCCTGAAAGACCGCGCCGGTGATGGTCTGCCCTTCCAGATACTCCTCATACTTGTCCACTGCTCCATGAAAGAAAGCAAATTTGTGCGGTGTCTTCAAGATCTCAATGTGGCTGATGATTTTTCCCGTCAGGTGTTCGTTGATCTGCTTTGCAATCGTATAGCTTTCTGGTAATTCCAGCATGTTTTCCCTCCCTGTTTTGATACTGGTGCACAGTGTTTTTATTCATCTATTTTTCCATGATAGCTGCCTGTAATTTCTATGGTATTGTCATCCGGGTCTTTCAGGCAGAAATAGTAATAGGGATTTCCTGCATTGATACAGCGGATTTTTGTCAGATTCGAACCGATTTGAAGGGACTTGATCCGCTCATACTCCGCCTGCAAGTCATCTGAGTTCAGGTTGATGACTACTTTCCCACAGTTGGCAGACTCCGTAATGGACACCATATCATCATAGAGAGCGCAGCGCTCCCCTTTGGTTATAACTTCATCTGGATGCGCTGTATCAAACCTGCCGTTCATGATGGAAAGCGTCAGTCCGCTCGTGTCAAAGACTGCAAAGCGGGTCTTATTCTGTGCATGGACATCCTTCCCGAACAATGCCTTGTAAAATAAAATGCTTTTCTCAAAATCCTTTGCGATCAGGTAAATGCTGCTGTAGGTAATCATGGTAAATGCCTCCTTGTTGATTTTATTACCTAAATCATACCACATCAAATTTGACAACAGTCTGTCATATTTTAAAAATACCATTCTGCCATTTGCTGGATGCGCCGTTTCATTTCCTGCCGGACTTCCTCCGGGGCGAGCACCTCCGCCGAGGGACCAAAGCCCAAAAGAACACCATAGCCCCAGTCGTCCATGGACACATGAAAATGCACCATAAAATCTCCATTTGGCAGCATCTCGATTTCTTCCTCCTCAAAATGGTCATACACTCTGTAGGCTTCCTTTTTGTCAATCCTTACATCGACTACTGTCATGCCAGCGTCCGTCTGTGATCCGCTCCCCTGTGTCTCTTGTTCCTGACAGACGCATTCCGTTCTTGGCAAAAAAGTTTCTTCCAGTATCATAAGCCGCTTCATGCGAAAGAGTTTGAATATCCGCCAGTCCTCCTTCTCCCTGCAAAATGCCTTGAGATACCACGTGTATTCCTTAAAAAGCAGCTTCACAGGCTCCACGGTGCGGCGGCTCATCTGTCCGTTCTTTCCATAATAGTCAAACTGCACCAGACGCCGCGTTAAGATTGCATTTTTGATATTCTCATAGAGCTGTGCCCTGCTCCCGCTCCAGTCTGACAAATCAATCGCAAGCCAGTCTACTGGATCTGTGCGGAAAAATTCCCCGAGCTTTTGCAGGATATTTTCCCCATCCTGCGCCTTGGTTTCCCTGAGCGATACCAGCCCGGATAAGATTTCCTGCTGCTCGTCCTTGGTGAGCAGCATTTTGTCCAGCACAAACTGTTCTATCAGACAGATTCCGCCGTTTTTCCCCTTCTTGGCATATATCGGTATGCCTGCGGCGCTGAGCGTGTCCATATCGCGGTAGATGGTGCGCACCGACACCTCGAAGCGCTCTGCAAGCTCTGCGGCGGTCACAGTTCCCTTCCGCATCAAAATATATATCATTCCCAATAAACGATTGATCATAATTTGTCACTTGCTTCCCGAAAGCCCTCATTGTCTGGATTCAGATAGATCCCCATCGCGCGCCTCCCTTTACAAAAATATCATAGCAAAATCATATCATAATTTACAAAATATTGCTATCATAAAAATAACCTGCACCAGAAGCCCTTTTTTCTGGTGCAGGTTATTGTTGGTTAAAGTTTTAAAGTTTTTTGACTGGACGGATACATTTCCAGAACCGCTTTGGATCATGGTATAAATAGACAAGTCTGCCGGGGGTCGTATCCAGACAGTAGCCGTTTTCCTCGTAGTTGTAATCTGCCATCGCCCGCTCAATTTGCTCCTCCACGCTGCGGTTTTCCTGCTCGTAATCAAACGGTCCATGTTCAAAGACTACGTACTCTGCCTCGGGTACTTCCATCATACACATCTGCTGCGGCACCTCTCCGTCGTAATCCGCCGGGAGGCGCACCCCATAGCATTCTGCGCGCGGAATGCCCCAGTCACAGAGCCTGCCCGCCGGGTCATTGATATATGCCATAATCTGGCCGCTGCCGCTGTTTGCCTCACTGCTGCCCTCATCATCCAGTTTTCCCTTGATGCTGTCAAGCAGGCCGCAGATGGTCTCGCAGTCCTGTCCGGGTATGAGATTTTGCTTCTGCCAGAAGTCCCAATACCCATTGCTCTCATAATTCTTGATGTGCAGAAATTTGTGTGCTGGAATTGTCACTAAGTAAATTTTTACATCGTCTGCCGATTTCATCATACCAATCTCTCCTAATCCAAAAAAGTAGCGGTCAAACGGGTTAATCTTGGTGCGAAGGACAACAGGCGACGGATGTTTCCGATAGACGCTGGGCGCAATTCCGTACATGGTCTTAAATGCCCTCGTGAATGCCTCGTGTGACGAAAAGCCATAATCACAGGCAATCTCTATCATGCCCCTGTCACTGTCCCGCACTTCCTTCAGGGCAAACGCCATTTTTCTGTAGCGCAGATAGTCCTTGAGCCGCATACCTGATATTTCCTTGAATTTCCTCGTCGTATGAAATTCGGAATATCCAAGCCGTTTTGCCAGCGCGCACAGTGTCAACGCCTCGTCATCATGATTTTTGATACAATTGTCGATCTCATCGACAACCATCTGTATCTGCCTCTGCCATTCATACATGTTCTGTCCTACCCCGTTTCTACCACCCTGTACTCATTATAGAATACAAAGATGATTTCCGCTTGACTTTACTTGCGGTTATTTTCAAAAAGATGCTTTGCAAAAAAGAAGCTTTGCAAATCGACGTCTGCAAAGCCCCTTTAGTCCGTATCTTCGTCTGGCACATATTCCATAATGTCTTCTATACGGCAGTTTAAAATACGGCATAGATTGTTGAGAATCATCGTCTTAACGATCATATTTTTCCGCAGCCGGTGAAGTTGTGCTTTGTCTACTCCATAGTCTTTGATCAGTCTGTACTGGCTGATTTCCCGTTCTTTCATCGTAGACCAAAGCCGATCATATTTAATCATGCTTTCAACCCCTTTCCATATTATTTTAACTGCCATTGCGTTGAAATAATATGGTGTATGTATGCCTCCTATGCTTTTTGGGGAAAAATATGACTCCTTCAACTAAACTGCATCTGCAACCGCGCGGAAAAATTCCACATGCCGCAGCTCATAGCCTTTTTCCATAAAATTCGGGTCTGCGCTGGTCTTGACGATTATCACGCGGTTTGTTGGATTGACATAAATCCACTGTCCATAGACGCCAATCGCCATAAACTCGCCTGCATTCCCTTCCGGCACCCACCACTGATAACCATAGCCAATTGCATTGTAGGCGTCATAGTTGGCGCCGGGTTTTGAGTAGTCTGCACTGATATCCAGACTATCCTGCACCCACTCCTTGGGAAGAATCTGCTCGCCGTTATAACTGCCCTCATTCAGATACAGCCTTGCAAAGCGCGCGTAATCCCGCAGGGACACACTCAGCCCGCCCATCGCAAGCTCTGTCCCATTGCTCAGCGTCCAGTATGCATCCCGCGCCGGGGCGATCTTTTTCCAGAGCTTTTCCTCCATATATTCCGCAAGACTGCGCCCTGTCGCGTTCGTGATTATCTTTCCTAAGATTTCGGTGTTGATGCTCTGATACCTGCGGTATGTATAGGGTGCTTCCTGAACGCCGTACTTTGCAATCACCTTCATCGCAGGCGTTCCCATCAACGTTTTCATCGAAAAACCATTCATGTCCGTGTCCTCGTTAAAGTTGATTCCAGACGCCATCCGCAGGCAGGCGCGGATTGGAATGGTCTCGAGCGCAGTCCCCACAAACTCTGGAATATATTTGCCAAGCGGGTCCTCCACACTGTTCACATGCCCCTCTGCAACAGCGATTCCCATCAGCGCCGAGACGAAGGATTTTCCCATAGAATTTGACGAAAACAGCGTGTTTTCATCCCCGCCCATAAAATAATTTTCGTATTTGATGACATCCTCCTTGATGACAATCATGGCGGTCGTCTTGGTATTTTTTATAAAATCTGCTGTCGGATAATAGACATCCTCATACGAGAATCCCTCCGCAAGTGTGACATTGTTCTCCTTTGAAAACTGAAAAACGTCTCCCCCCGCACTGATTTTCTTTGTCGGCTGAATCTCCGGGGTGTGCTGGAACGTATGCGCCAGATTTTCATCCTTAAAGCTGTTCAGGGATGTGTACAGCATTTTTACTTTTTTCCCACAGAGTCCCCACACAATTCCTGCTGCAACAACGACACCTGCTATTACAATACCTGCTTTTTTGATTTGATTCATTTTTGTTATTCTCCTTTCCATATTTCAATGATTCTCATTCACAACGATTTAATACCCATATCGTTTTCTATACTTCAGAAACATCCCCGCAGACAGCAAAAGTGCCATCAGCTCCGCCGCGGGTGTCGCAAGCCAGATGCCATTTACACCCAGTATCAGCGGCAGCATCAGCATTGTGGCCAGCATAAATACAAACGAGCGTGAAAATGCAAGTACTGCTGAAACCACACCGTTTGACAGCGCGGTAAACATTCCGCTCGCAAAAATATTAAAGCCGATAAAAAACAACGCAATAGTACAAATCCGGTTTCCTGTCACCGCAAGACCGTACACCGGATTGTCCGGCCGGGCAAAGACGGATACCAGCGGTTTTGTGAGCGCAAAGGACATCACGACTGTCATGACAGAAATCACAGCGATGACTTTCAGGCTGACCGCCACCAGCTTTTTTAGCTTCTCATGGTTCTGTTCCCCATAATAATAGCTGAGCATCGGCGCCACACCATAAGAATAACCTGTGTATAAAGAGCTTGCAAACATCAGCACATACATGATTATCGTGACTGCCGCCACGCCGTCCTCTCCCACATAGCGAAGCATCGTCCAGTTAAACATCATTGTGATAATGCCGGTGACCAGCGCTGTCGCCATCTCCGAGCAGCCATTTGTGGCCGCACCCGCAAGCACCTTGAAACGCATGACAGGTTTCTTGAAATGTAAGAGGCTCTTTTTCCGGCTAAATACAATCAGTCCTGCAACCGCCGTCACCGAATAGCCAAGTCCCGTCGCGACTGCCGCGCCGCTGATCCCCATGCCAAACCCTGCGATAAACACAAAGTCGAGCACCATATTCAGCACACCGCCTGTCACCGAACAGACAAGTGACAGCGCCGCCTTCTCACTCGCAATCATGTAGAGTGTAAAGTTGTTCATCAAAAGAATCGGAACGGTGAACAAGAGATAACGGCTCAAGTATTCCACACAGTACCCCTCCACGTCCGCCGACAGATTCATTCCTGCAAAAATGCGGTCCATCATTAGATACCCCAGTCCGCACATCAGGAATCCAACCACCACATTCACAAGAATCAAAAAGGTGAAATCCTCCTTCGCCTCCTCCGTCTTGTGCTCGCCCATCTTTTTCATAATGACGGCGCTGCCTCCGGTAGCAAGCATGGTCGAAACCGCAGTGACAAGCTGGATCACTGGCGCGGTCAGGTTGATTGCCGAGAGCGCGCTGGTGCCGATTAGATTGGACACAAACAGTCCGTCTACCATCGTATAGAACGACATGAATACGGTCATTGCAATCGTCGGAACTGCAAACTTTAAGATATTTTTGAGTGTCACAGGTTTCAGATAGACATTTTGATTTTCCATTTCATTCTCCTTTCTTTTTTACTTTGTTCCTGTAATAAGCATCATAAACCGTACAGTAACTGTACGGTCAAGTGGTTTTTCAAAAATATTTTTATAAATTGCTGACTGCCTCTTGCACAGAACACGCCAGACTTGTATAATATGGTGCACACAGCCGCATAAGGAAACTTGCTGCTCCGCGGCTGGCACGACAGAAACGATACTTTTTCTGACTCCGGGGAGGACTTAAATTATGACAGAAAAAAATAAACTGCTCACCATCGGCCAGTTCGCAGCGATGCATGGCATCAACAAGAAAACGCTAATGTGGTATGACGAGATTGGTCTGTTAAAGCCCGCCGCCATCAACCCCGAAAACGGCTACCGCTGTTACAATTACCATCAAAGTCCCCTGTTGGAAACCATCCTGCTCCTGCGCGAGCTCGATGTGCCCATTCGTGAAATACAGGATTTTATGAACAACCGCTCCGCGGAAAATATGAAACATTTATTAGAAGAAAAGATCGCAGACCTTGACCGCAGCATCAAACACCTGCACGCGGTCAGAAAAACGCTGTGCAACTACCAACAGAACATGGAGACGCTGCTGACAATGGATTTATCCGAAATCAGCATTATCGAGAAGACAGAGCGCTGCCTAGTCACCGTTGCCATCACACCTGCTACCACCTTTGAGGAGGAGGTCGAGATGATTACCGCTGAGACGGAAAAATACCAGCTTGGCAGGCTGCACGATGATTCCTACGGCTCGATGATTCCTGTTTCCAGCCTGCAAAGCGGCAGATTTGATGACTATTGCAAACTCTTTATCGAAATTCCTTTTGAGATCTCTGCTTCGCCGCTTGAGACGGCACAAAAAAACGGGCTGCATATACAGCCCGGCGGAAAGTATCTAAGAGCCTTTCATAAAGGCTCTTGGGATCAGCTTCCACAGCGTTATCAGGAAATACTGGACTATGCCCGGCAACGTCATCTGACGCTTAGGGACTACTCTTATGAGATGGGGATCAATGAGAATGTGATTGACCGCATTGAAGATTATATTGTGCGGATTGAGATTCCTATAGAACACCCTATTCAATCTGCATTTCTTACTGCTGGTTGACATACGCATCAACCAGCCCGATCTCCATATAGGGTGATATTTTCTTATAATCTATCATTGTAATGATATCTTCATCTGGCATTGCCTGAATCCCATCAGAATCAATATCTGCCAACTAAAACTCCCAGCCTGCGCCGCTGTCATTTGGCATGATATCATGCTCCCACAATACTTCTCTTGAGATCCAGTCAACTGTAAGGAACTTGTTCGTCGCTTCCTCATTCTCCTCGGATAAATCCTTATACTTTTCCATACTGTCACCCTCAAATAAATCCTCTATAAATACCACCTTTTCTTTTGGTTGTTTTTCATAATCCTGAGAATACTTTTGTAACTGTTCCTTGGTGCCGTTTGCATCCTTTTTCTGAAAAATACGTAACATATTTTCATATCCAATTTCCAAAATATGTTCTGTTTCAGTTGGTGTAAAACATTCATATATGGCATGTCCTTCTATTTTATTTTCCTCTCGTTCTTGTCCATCTCTACAGTCCCATTCCGCAAACATTACTTGCGTATTCCAGTTATTATGGCAGGAAATTTCTTCATATAAAGTCACATCATGATGGGCAGCGATATGAAATTCACTCCGTATATAGTATTTCTGCGCTGCTTCATCTACACCGATTTCCGTATCCTGTATATCGTTTGACACAAATCGAAACAGCAGATTTCCGTAACAGTCAAACACATTATTGTAGGATATTACAGCAGATGTCTCTACATATTCGTAAGATAAAATCATTTCCATTGTGCCATCCTTTGTAAAATCATAACTCGAAATTTCTATCCAGCGTAAGGCTGCGGGATACCTGTCTAAAAAAGCATCTATTTCATTTTTGTTTTCATTTATAATGGAACTGATCACATCTTTTTCTTCATTCTCAAACTGTTTTCCTGTCGTTTTATAGAAACCCAGCATACTCAGCAACCCTAAAACCAGTATGGAAATAACACTATACATCCTACGTTTATATTTTTTCATACTTAAAATTTCTCCCCCCTTCCAGCTGAAACATTACAACCTCAGAATGACCTCCTCACGTGTATCCATAAATGTGTATGAAATT
Source organism: Lachnospiraceae bacterium (assembly GCA_009774345.1). Lineage (GTDB taxonomy): Bacteria > Bacillota > Clostridia > Lachnospirales > Lachnospiraceae > COE1. The sequence continues at coordinate 28,378 of VSNR01000033.1, forward strand.
ATCATTTTTTTTGCTTCCATCCATATGTTCCGTGATAGATTTCAGCATCGCCTATAACTATTTTATGAACTTTATTATCCTCATCAAAGTAAAATACAATTTCGCGATTTCCATCCTCAACAAGATATTTGTGCTTATGTAATTTATCCTGATGCAGACCCCGATAGCTTTTTTTATATACTTTCTCAACTTTTTTCTTACTTGTTCCTATCCCTATTTTCTTTCTGCCAAAACGATATTCTGGATTTGTAATCTCTACTCTGCAAAATCTATTTGATTGTTTTTTGATATCAAAGACAAATATCCGCCCATCATCATATCTCATAAATTTAAGTACCAGATTTTTTGATAATTGTTCTTCCCATATTTCATCTGGTTTTCCATTTGCATTCAGAAGCGTTTGGTAATTCACATAGTCTGCTTTTTCATCTTTCATCACCACTTGATAATAATCGGTAAAATAAGTTGTATAGTAT
>VSNR01000330.1 GCA_009774345.1 Lachnospiraceae bacterium
GAAGCCAAATGCCAAGCTTGTTGCTCTATGCTCTTTTTCCTAGAGTCAAACAGAAAGAATTAACGTCGTTTACTATATGTGGTGGATGCGGCAGCAGCGGCGTTTTGGCTGTTATTGCGGGGAGAGGGCGGCAGTGCGATGAACATTGCCGACAGTGCATCTGAAATCAGACTGAGGGATCTTGCGCGGCTTTTGGCGGCGGAGGCTGGGACACAAGTAGTTTTCGAGCTGCCGGAAGCTGTGGAGAGGGCAGGGTATTCCACTGCGACAAAAGCAGTACTGGACAGCAGCAGGATAGAGCAGCTTGGCTGGAAGGCATTTACACCGATTGCGCAGGGGCTGAGTAAAACAGTAACGATATTGCGAGAGCTGTCAGGGAACTGTTAGAAAAGTTCTATATCGGAAAGCGTTTCCCAAATTGGATTGTTATAGTACATTGCAGATAAGGGGGAGAGGACACAATGAATATAGCGTTATTACTGGCAGCAGGTACAGACCCGACTTTCAGAATGGACATACCGAAACAGTTTGTAAATGTATACAACCGCCCTATCATTGTATATACAATGGAAACGTTTCAGCATCATTCTGAGATTGATACGATCATGGTCGCGTGTCTGAAAGGCTGGGAAAATATGGTAGAGGCTTATGCGAAGCAGTTTGGCATCAGCAAGCTGAAGTGGGTTATTCCCGGTGGCAGAACCGGACAGGAAACTTCCAAACTCGCGGTGGACAGGCTGATGGAGGAATGCTCAGCGGAGGATATCATTATCATTCATGATGCGATACGTCCCATGGTTTCAGACGAGATCATTTCTGACAGTATCCACACTTGCAATAAGAAAGGTATGGGTGTTGCAGCAGTGACTTCTATGGACAACGTGATGATGACGGACGACGGCGTGACAGGCAGACTCTCGATCTCACGTTATGCATTTCGCCGCATACAGACCCCGCAGACTTATCGTCTCGGAGATTTGAAAAAGGCCCACGAGGAAGCGCTGGATAAGGGGATCGAGCATGAAAATGACACGAATAATATTATCTCAAGACTTGGCAGAAATGTGCATTTCTCAAAAGGCTCAGACAAGAACCTGAAAATCAACACCGTGGAGGATGTCGCGATGTTCAAGGCGCTGTATGCTATGAAGAATGGGGATATTTAGGAGCTGTTTGGCATTAAAAACAGGTACATTGAAAATTTTATACTTTGCATTTAAGAGTTTTTGACGCAAAAGAATATTGATTGAAAAATCAATTCCTATTTGATATACTTGTTGGGAGAGTAAACTTTAGGAGTTGTAGGAAGGTGGTGCTTAGATGTCGATTATAAAAGAACAGGCAGTGCAAATGATAGATTCTTTATCTGATGACAACGTTTTTTTCCTGGTTGAGCTGATGCAAAGGTTTATGATGCCGCAAGAAATTGAAATACAGGATGTACAAAGTGAAACGACAACAAGCCATGCAGGTTTTATGCAGGAACTGGAATCCATGAGGATAAAGGCAAAATCGTATTTCCCTCCTGATTTGGATACTGGAAAAGTTTGGGAGGAGGCTATGGATGAAAAATATGGTCGTTTTGGTTGATGCAAATGTAATTCTTGATTATGTGATTACGAGAGAACCTTATTATCAGGATGCTTATAAGATAATAGATATGTGCTATTCAGGACAGGTGAAAGGTTATCTGGCTTTTCATTCGGTTTCAGTGATATGGTATGTTTTGCGGAAGTATATGCCTGATTCGGAAAGAAGATTATGGCTGAAAAAAATCTTGCAGGTGCTTCAAGTAACAGGAACAAGTCATGAATCTGTTCTAAAGGCAGTTGATATGGATGATTTTATAGATTTCGAAGACTGTTTACAGGATAGATGTGCAGAGAGCGTCAATGCGCAGTATATTATTACAAACAATGTTAAAGATTTTAAAGAGTCTGTCATTACAGCAATTACACCCCATGATTTTGATAAAATGATAAGTTCAATAAAATAGGGAGAGCTATATGAATATTGCATTGATTCTTGCTGGCGGAAACGGCTCGCGCACAGAGCAGTCTATTCCGAAACAGTTTATCAGCATATACGAAAAACCGATCATTATCTACACATTAAAAGCATTTCAGGCACTCCCAGAGGTGGACGGCATCATAGTCTACTGCATCGATGGATGGCATGATGTTCTGAAAGGTTACGCGGCAGCGGCAGGCATCACAAAGTTGCGCTGGGTCGTCGGTGGGGGTGAGAATAGGCAGTCCTTTGTAAGGAATACGCTTCTTGCGCTGGAGAATGTCTGTAAGGAGGATATAGATATTTTCAAGGCGCTCTATGCTACGAAAAGAGATGCGTGGCTGAAAGGGAAATAAAAGAGCCATCGACAAAAAGGTATTATTCTTTGATTTCATCAATGTCTGAAGTATATTTCTTTTTCAACTCGGCATAGGTTCTTGTGGCATTCTCTTCTTTTGCAATTGTCATATAGTGTTGGATTTCTCTAAAATCATCAATAACAAT
>VSNR01000331.1 GCA_009774345.1 Lachnospiraceae bacterium
TCATGAGCTACAGGAAGAGTCAGAAAAACACTGGGATTTTCTGGCTTCTTAGTGGTACAAACTTTTAACTCACAAGTGCATCATAAAAGGCATAAATATAGAGTTTTGTCGTCACCAGACCGATTCCGCCCGATGACTTGCTGCACCACTTGATCTGCGTTGTCTCTGGCAAATCGGGAAAATGATTGTAAATCGGCGCCGTCTCAGTGCTTGTCATTACAGCTTCCTCTCCCTTCGCGCCCCGCGCCGTCAGCACCACTACCGCTAAGAGTACACCTGCAATAGCCAGCGCCGCCAAAATTCTGTAAATCGTTTTCATGCTGTTCTCCCTGTCTTGCTCTGTATTCATCCCGTGAGTATAGCATACTTCTAGTATGCTGACAGCCGCAACCGCAAAGCGGCATATTTCCTTATGCGACTGTGTGCATCATTTTATACTGGTGGTCAGTCTTTTCGACCGCCAGTATAGTATATCATTACTTTGCCATTTCGTTCAATCATAATTCGAGCAGAGATAGCGCATTTGACAATATTGCATTTTTATGCATTTATATATGAATATTATTCACTCATTTTTCTATATTTTACACTTTTATTCCTGTTTGTCAACCCAAAAACGTATAAATTTACACTTGATTTATGCAGTACAATGATGTATAGTAGCAGTAGAGTATTTTTAGTCTCTAATTTTTTATGCAAATTTTTACAAAAAGGAGAATACATGATGAAAGAAAAAGTAGTACTTGCTTATTCTGGTGGTCTGGATACCACTGCAATTATTCCATGGTTAAAGGAAAACTTTGACTATGAGGTCATCTGTGTCTGTGTTGACTGCGGACAGGAGGAGGAACTTGACGGACTTGAAGAGCGCGCAAAATCCTGCGGTGCGGAGAAGCTTTACATCGAGAATGTCATCGACGAATTTTGCGATGAATATATCGTTCCCTGTGTGCAGGCAAATGCCATCTATGAAAATAAATACCTTCTGGGCACTTCGATGGCAAGACCGCTGATCGCAAAGAGGCTCGTTGAAATTGCCAGAAAAGAAGGCGCGACTGCCATCTGCCACGGCGCGACCGGCAAGGGCAATGACCAGATTCGTTTCGAGCTTGGCATCAAAGCACTTGCTCCTGACATCAAGATTATCGCCGCATGGAGAAATGACAAGTGGACAATGGATTCCCGCGAGTCCGAGATTGAATACTGCAAGGCGCACGGCATCCACCTTCCGTTTTCCGCTGACAGCTCCTACAGCCGCGACAGAAATATCTGGCACATCAGCCATGAGGGACTTGAGCTGGAAGACCCTGCAAACGAGCCAAACTTCGACCATCTGCTCGTGCTTGGCACCACGCCCGAGAAGGCACCCGAAGAGGGCGAATATGTGACCATGACATTTGAAAAAGGTGTACCAAAGTCTGTAAACGGAAAAGCAATGAAAGTTTCAGATATTATCCGCGAGTTAAACCGCCTTGGCGGCAAGCATGGCATTGGCATTGTGGATATCGTGGAGAACCGCGTTGTCGGCATGAAATCCCGCGGCGTCTATGAGACACCGGGCGGAACAATTCTCATGGAGGCACACCAGCAGCTTGAGGAGCTGATTCTCGACCGCGATACATACACTCTGAAAAAGGAGATGGGCAACAAGTTTGCCGACACGGTCTATGAGGGAAAATGGTTCACACCAAAGCGCGAAGCGATTCAGGCATTTATCGAAAAAACACAGGAATACGTGACGGGCGAAGTGAAGTTCAAGCTCTACAAGGGCAACATCATTAAGGCTGGCGAGACAAGCCCGTATTCTTTATACAATGAAAGCATCGCCTCCTTCACCACTGGCGACCTGTATGACCATCATGATGCAGAGGGCTTCATCAACCTCTTTGGTCTGTCCTGCAAGGTGCGCGCGATGAAAATGCAGGAAAACGAAAAGTGATATGGTATCCATTTATTGCGCTTTATCTGGCAGTCATCAACCTCACAGGTTTTGCCATGATGGGCATTGACAAGCGCAGAGCCGTCAAAAAACGTTGGCGTATCCGCGAATCTACGCTCTTTCTCGTTGCCCTGATTGGCGGCAGCGCCGGCTGCCTGATGGGGATGCGGACTTTTCATCATAAGACGAAGCACTGGTATTTTGTGTATGGAATGCCGGCGATACTGATATTGCAGCTACTTCTTGCTCTGATGGCTGAACGGGCAATTGGTTAAAAAATCATTAAAAATAGCAAAAGACCGTCTGGGGTGTTCCAGGCAGTCTTTTGCTATTTTCAACAGTTCCACAATTCTGGTTGATTGTATCCTGAATTTTATCATCCACCTCAATGATGTCATGTTCCACACCTCTGTGCAAATGTGCCATATTACAACCCCTTTCATTAAATTTACCTATATGTTATAATTTTGTAACATCTTACTCACGACAAATGATTATAATTACTCATACTTCGCATACTAAAAACAGGCATATCATTGGAAGCTATGCCACCTTGGGTATCTGAAAACGGTTTT
>VSNR01000332.1 GCA_009774345.1 Lachnospiraceae bacterium
CCCTTTATATTCATTTTGGCGTATTAGATAGCAGCCTAAAAGAATTTGAAAAATAAAAAATAGCCGTCCTGTTCTTTGGCGAGAATGACAGCTATTTTTTATTAACTGAAACTATTTCGCCGGGTCGGGTGACTGGCACTCACCTTCCGGCTCCTCTGTTAAGCATATTATAAACGAATATATTATTCCTTGTCAAGATGGAAATAAAGCTGCCTCCACAATATCATGCAACAGCCGCGATCTGCGAAATTCCAAAATTTTGTTATTTTTGTGTTTACAATTTCCTCAAAAACGCGTACTATTAAATAGGAAGGAAAGAGGTTGTTATTATGATAGGTTTTTTATTGATTCTTTTGGAAATTTTTGTGTCACTGGTTACCCTGACCGTTCTGTATTTAATCTCCATCAAGCCGCGGCTGCATGGACGGCCTGATTACAAGCCATTCTTCGGTCATATGTACGCCCACCGCGGGCTCCACAACATGAGTCCTGCCATTCAAAAACTGAAAAATATCGAAAATTCTTCCGAGAAGCTGCCGGAAAATTCGTATGCTGCCATCAAGCGCGCCGCCGACCTTGGTTATGGAATCGAGTTCGACGTACATCTCACCAAAGATGACATTCCCGTCGTCTTTCACGATGATACGCTCAACCGCATCTGCGGCGTCAAAGGGAATCTAAGAGACTATACATACGAGGAATTACAGCAGTTCCGCCTGCTCGGAACACAGGAGCGCATCCCCGCATTTGCAGAGATCCTCAAGATGGTGGACGGCAGAGTTCCTTTAATCATTGAATATAAAGTAGAAAAAAATGCAGACAAGCTATGCCGCATCTGCGATGAGATTTTATCGGATTACAAAGGGCTGTACTGTATAGAATCCTTTCATCCGCTGGCAGTGCGCTGGTACAAGACGCACCGCCCCAATATTGTCAGAGGGCAGCTCTCGGAGGACTTTACCCGGCAGAAGCTCAATATTCCCTACTTCCTGCTGTCGCACCTGATCGGAAACTGCTATGCCTCCCCGGATTTCATCGCCTACAACTGCAAACACAGAAACGAGCTTTCCCGGACGCTCTGCCGCAAGCTCTACAAGAGCCTGAGTGTGGCGTGGACTGTCCGCTCGCAGGAGGAGCTTGACAACGTATCCCAGAGCTTTGATCTGTTTATCTTTGAAGGCTTTGATCCAATGCAGCAGTCATAAACATATTTTTTAAAAAAGTTAATAATAAATTGTCCCAATTTTCACAAAATTTTCAGACAATTCTTTGTGCTACCTGACAAATTTTCCAATTACGGGCTAAATTTTCTGATCTTTACTTGAATTTTTGCATAAAAGCATGTATAGTGATAGTATTCAGTAATGTAGCATGCATTCACTGTATCAGCACTAAAAACGCTGCTTCAATATAAATCGGAGATTTATGTTGAAACCAGATTCTAAGATAGGAATTAGGAGGATTCCCGTATGAAAGATTTAAGAGAAATGGATTTCGAAACTTTAAAAAACAACTTTGATAACCTATGCAGTGAGATAAACGAAGGCACCGATGCCGTCGCGCTCACGCTGAAAAGCGGCCGAAAGGTCTACATTATGCCTGAGCAAAGCTATGACAACATTACACGGTTCGTCATACAAAATACGTCGGTAAAGGTTTTACATTAAAAAACAGCCCTGTTGGATTTCGAATTTCAACAGGGCTGTTTTTTATTTTACTCTCAGTTCGGATACGCGTTTCTCGCGGACGGTTGTTCTCTTGTAACAGATCGAATACATCACTGCGGATAACAACAGCGCCAGCAGCACATCGAGCATGGAGTGCTGTTTGATGAGCACTGTCGAGAAAATGATACTCACGCCAAGGGCGAGCATCGCTGTCTTGATCACCCGGTGGCCGGCAAAGCATTTGCTCCTCCACACTGCAATCATGATTGCCACCGAATTATAGACATGAATGCTTGGCAAAATGTTGGTCGGCGTGTCCGTTGCATACAGATTGCGAATCAGATCAATAAAAATACTCTCGTGGTCAAACGTCTTTGGTCTCAGGTTATGCCCGTTTGGAAAGACTGCTGACACGATGATAAAGATTGTCATCCCCGCCATCAGGAATGCGACCAGCTTCTCACTCTCCTCTTTGTCCCGGATGCACAATAGCACCACGGTGAGCGCCACATAGGGAAACCATAGCAGATAGGGCACAATAAATACTTCACAAAATGGAATATAGGCATCGACTGCAAAATTAATCTCATGCACTGCGACGGTGCGCCTCTCGAGATAAAAAAATGCCGCGAGATAAAATACCGCATACACTGCCATGATGACCAACGCCTTGTACTGCACAAAAAGTCCAGCTGTTTTTGTTTTCATAAAATTTTTCACAAATTCTCCTCCCCAGAGCATCCGCCACTACAAACAATGCTCTAAATGCTTTGAATACATTCATCTCTTTCTAAGTTCATCATTATAAAATATACCCTATCC
>VSNR01000333.1 GCA_009774345.1 Lachnospiraceae bacterium
ATGATTTTTGACGCAAAATGGCAAAATTTCTGCGTAAGAAAAATACCTATGCCAATGCTGGTATAAGCACAAGGTTTCTAACGGTAAGTCCTGCGGCAATGATTTCTTTGCCGTAGGCAGTGGCGAAGTATTTATAAGTACCCTGCACCCTTTCGATAATCCCATGGAGACGGAGCCGTTTAAAAATTCTGGACATGGCTGACGGACTGATATTTTCAAGATGCCGACGGATATCCTTTCCCTGCATTCCGAAAGTCATGTACTCGCCACGGCCGATTGCTTCCAGCACCTGAAGGTCACGCCCTGAGAAAAAATTTAGCCCGCGGTAAGAGCGCCCCTTGTCCACAATGGAATCGGTAACCTTTGTAAGGTTTTCCTGCCCGCCGCTGTGATCATCAAAGGACGAGATGAATTCCAGGTACCGGTAGTTTGCGGCCTTCATAAGGGTAAACAGCTGATACAGGCTGTAAATACTTTTTTTCAACGGGGCTTTTTGTTCCGATGTGCTGCCGTCCCTGTGCTCCACTTTTCGTTTTACCCGGAAAGTCCCAATGTCATTACAGGTACTTTCTATCCGTAAGACATGGCCAAACTTATCATACATTTTGATTGATACATCACCCATATGGTGTTTGATTCTTGTTCCGAGAATACGCTGGTTATAGTTGGTTCCGACTTCCTTTTTACAGTTATAGGTAATACGCTGCCCCAGGAACGTGGCAATGTTGTCCGGCTTTACCGTAAAGATTGCAGTCCGGATGATCTCATCATAAAGGGGTTCCAGGTCGCCTGGCTGTTTGAACATGATGTCTGTTGCGCACTCAATCTGCTGGACAGTCCATGTGTAGCTGAGACCGAGTGTTTCAGGGACTGGACAGTAGCGTTTTGCAAAAACATCCAGAACCTTATGGAGGTCTTCCGGGTTGATCCTGTCCGAGAGTTTTTGGGCGGTTTCCACATCAGAGATTTCCAGGAAAGCATTATCATGCATGCGGTAAGCGATTTCTTTCTTCTGCAGCTTACTGGCAAGAAGGTTGTGGCCGTTCATGTAGAACTGCAGACGGAACGGGGCCCATGTGGGGACACGCAGATAGCAGAGCCCAAGTTCTTTGTCAATGAAATAGAAATAATAGTGGAGACATTTGCTCTGGTCAAACTTAAGGAATGTCTTCCCATTGGTCTTGTCATGCCATGGTTTATAAGTATTGCACTGTTCCATGGCAGAAAAGATGTGGACCAGCCCTTCGGTCTTTCCGGTTTTCTGAATCATTTCCTGAATCCGGTCATCTTTGCGGAAAGCACGCAGCTTACGAATGAACTCGATTTCGATGCCGTTTTCATCTGCGATGCGTTGTGCGTTTGCGCGGACCTGTTCAGTAAGGGGCTGGGAGAAATCTGAAAAATCAAAAATACGGATGTTGTTGGCGTTTAGGTAGCCGGTCATGCCTTCGGCATGGCTCCATCCGGGGATATATCCCTGAATAATCATGCGGTCATAACAAGTGATCGTACCATAAATCTTGTCAGCGTATTTATCCGTGAGTAACATGAACATATCCTCCAATGTTTTTCTTTATTGTACTTGAAACGTGGAGGAAATGCAAAAAAACTTTTCCGGTTTATCCGGGTTAGGTTATAATCATCAGATTCATAAGAGCCAAGCGTGGAAGCAGGAATTTTTGTCTGCTGTGACAGTTGTTCTAAAGTCATTCCCTTTTCTACACGCAGGTCTTTCAGGCGTTCCTGTATGCTTAATTGCGTTTTCATAGATAAATCTCTCCTTTACGAAAACAGAATATCACACAAACAGGCGGATTCCTACCGAAAATTTCCAGCATGATAGAAAAAATCTGTTTTTTGGAAGATTTCTGACATGGTGGATATACGGGAAAGCAGGGCGTTTTGTTGGATAATGACAGTACAACTGAATGACTGTCCAAGCTGATATAAACCGCCAAGACCAATTTTAAGAAAATTTGAGCGCCAATATTGGACGACACAGTGCCGACAAGGGTTGCCTGTCAGGAAACAGCAAGGGGAAAACAGCAAATTTATAAAACTGCCCAATTTCGGGCAGAAAAGCTCGGTACCGGCAGGGTGTTGCCAAATAAATTCGGAACCGGTTCGGCACCGGAGAAAGGGGTATGGAATGAAATTATCGAGATACGAACAGGAGGTCGTCATCAACCTCAATGCAGATGAGGATGAAGCAACAGTTTATACAGCAAATCCGACGTGGATGCGAAAGATGGATAAGTTGTGTAAGGAGTTTCCAGAGGTAATCTGTTTAAAGTCATGGACAGAAGTGAGCAAAACTTATGTTTTACCAAAAAATCTTGTCAAAATTGGAAAGCCAAGGGTATTGAGCGAAGCACAGCTTAGACATTTAAAGGATTTACAGCCTAAATTCCGCAAAAAATTATAACGAGGCTAATGATTTTAGGCTTAACCTACCATAAACACTAAATTTTTTACTTT
>VSNR01000334.1 GCA_009774345.1 Lachnospiraceae bacterium
GAATCAGCAGCCAGACATTAAAAGATGGAAACTATAATGTGGAAGATGTAATGAAATCAATCATGGATACATATGAGGCCCGCTATAATGAAATCGTGAATGAACATGAAAATGGAGGCCGTGAAGTGTCCTATGAACTTACGGGGAAAAGGTTGCTGACACTTGACGAGGATTTGGCTGGACTGGATGAGGCTTTTAAGATGCGCCTGGCAAATTTGGAAGGATATATTGCCTGCCAGCAGACAAACAGAGCCTTTGAAAATCCGGACAGCTCATGGTATTTCAATAGAAACAGCTCCCAAAATGAAGGTAAAACACAAGACAGGATTCAGCTTTTCGACACAGAATATAGGGATTCGGCATTATCAATAATGGAGCAGACAAGAGAAAAGTTTTTGGCGGCGTTCAAGAGTTTTGGTTACAAAAAAGGAACAGCGATAGGCATATTGGCAGATGAGCTGAAAGAGAAGGTAAAGTTTGCGGCAAAAACAAATAATTCATTGTAGGGCAAAGGTTATTATGAAAATGATTATGGGCATTTATTTAATGTCTGGCAGATGAAAAGCAGCTCCACAAATTATTTTAGAGTTTGGAGGAAAAATGTATGTCAGTTAGTATTTTAAATTATCCTGCACATTTGCAGGAAGGGCTTAAATTAAATAGAGAGTGTTTGGGGTCTCAGGGGAACCAAAATGAAGGCCAGGGGAATATTCCTGAAACGCTGACAAAAGAGATGGAAGAATTGGAAGATGTTTTTTATCAGGCGAGGGACGCTTATATGAAGCTGTACAATGAAAGCAAACAGGCAGAGAGGCCGCTTGCTTTACAGAATTTTACTTTTGGGAACAGCCGGATGTATGAAATGCTGGACAGATTAGGAAATTTACAGAGGAGGGTGAAATAATGCAGGTTAATTCGTCCAATGGCTCATTGCAGAACAGATACTTTTCAGGGACAGGAAGCATAGGCGGTATCCATCTGCCTGACTTTAATGATAAATATGTTTTCTCCAAAAAGAAAAGTGGTATCAGTGATGAGGAATATCGGAAGCAGATTCGGGAACAGGCATATGAGGATTTTGCAAAAGGGCAGTTCCAGAACAAATCCGAAGGGTTTAACAGGCTGATGAAAAGCTATACATCGGAAGTGTCCCCGGACAGAAAGGGGATCATCACTTCCGGCCTGAAAGCCGTTTCGAGGAACAGGCAGAATGTGCTTAAGCCGATAGATTTTGTAGCGACACTGCTGGAAGGGAAAGTGAAATATCAGAAACTGCCATCAGGAAACAGCGATTACATAGAGTTTTATGATAAGAACGGGGAAATGGTGGCGACTTATTCCAATAATGGGTGGACGATGTATACCACCAATACGGAGGCTGCCAGGCAGACGGAAATGTGCATGATCTATAACGAGGCATGGGGGAATGCCAAGAGGGGCATTCCGCTGGCGGGTGAAGATGCGGTGGGTGTGGAAAATCCGCAGAATAGCTTTGATGCAAAAGCATAGAAGGAAATAGTGGAAAAAGAATGGAGGATATGGTGAAAACACGCCAAAGGGAGCAGGACGTTCCGGTCTATGCGGAGCGGGCATCCCAAAGTGGCAGCCTGCTACAGCAGGCTACGGCTGTATAACCCCGATAAGCCACAGCCTGACAAGACAGGGCGGGCATCCCCAGCTTTCCGGCAGATTGGGAAATTGGGGAGCAGATAGCCGGATACGCCAGGGAGGATGCGGCGCAGGGCATCTATATGGGGAATAAGTTCCTCGCCCTGCGAAAATGCGAGGTCGCCAAAGTCGCGCCGCACAAGGCTGCGCTGATGGGAAAGGTCAGAAATGATATTGGCAGAAAACAGGCCGGCATTCCATCTGTCGGTGCGGACAGGGTGGTTAAACGATCCGAATGGATTTTCTTATTACAACGGGAAATACCACATGTTTTATCAGTATAATCCCTACGATTCACACTGGGATTCCATGCACTGGGGGCACGCTGTCAGTGAGGACCTTCTGCATTGGGAATATCTGCCTGCCGCGCTTGCGCCGGACGAGTCGTATGACAGGGACGGGTGATTTTCGGGAAGTGCGGTGACACTGCCCGACGGCAGGCAGCTGCTGATGTACACTGGCGTCGGGCGGGAGCGGCATAGCAATGGCGGTACCGTTGACTGCCAGAATCAGTGCATTGCCGTGGGCGACGGAGTGGATTACGAGAAATGTGAGAACAATCTAAGAAATTGGCAGGATAGCGATGCAAAGGCTTTATATGAAATGTGTCTTGACGAGACTTTGAGAAAAAGCGGGATTGATTTCTACAATTCGATTACTGACAGCCGGAATACAATGTTGGAAGCTTGATTATGGATTCAAAGAGATGCATTTATCAGCCATCGCCGCATGGGTGCGGTCATACAATAAGGAGAGTATAAGGGTTTTATAAAAATGCCAATATTCATATGAAA
>VSNR01000335.1 GCA_009774345.1 Lachnospiraceae bacterium
CGGCACTGTGGGAATGTGCATAACTTGCTGTCTTATGGAGTTGTGGGAAAGTCCGTTTGCAGAATGTGGGAAAGCTGTGCTTTAGCTTTTCCATGTTCTGTGAACGGACTTTTCCATGACGGAATAGTAAGTTATACACATTTCCACGGTGCTTGTCTTTTGGTCTTTGGTTCGGAATAGTGTGGTGCTGGCGGTCTATCTCTTGTTTTCGGTTGCTTGCTTCTTTACCGTACATGAGCATTGTTCATTTTCTTCACGCAGCCGCAGGAATTGCGGTACAGAGGTTCCGCCATGAGCACGGTGGTGTCTGGAAGCGGGGTGCCGTTTATCGCGTCCAGCAGCAGTTCCATTGCCTTTTGCCCCATCTCATAGATCGGAAATGTCACCGTGGACAGCGCGGGCACAATGTTTTGTCCAAGCGCCAGATCATCAAAGCCGGTAACTGCGATGTCCCCGGGAACGCGGTATCCGTGTCTGGACAGAATATCAATCAGCGAGATTGCCATGCGGTCATTGTAGCAAAGGATTGAATTCGGCTTACCGCACTGAAGAAAATGCTCAAATGCCGACTGGATAGACGAATATTCATAATCACAGAAAGCGTAATCCGATTCCGACAGGGGGAGATTGTATTTTTTGAGGGTATTCTGGTAATAGGTAAATCGTTTTTCGGAGAAAAGCGGCTCGGTGCTACAGCCTAAGTAACAGATACGTCTGTGGCGGTGTGTAGTAATCATATGTTCTGTAAGCTGCCCGGCTGCGGTGTCATTGTCCAGTTCAAGGTGTGGAAATACGGCGCCGGACTGCGTGATTTCTATGACCGGACAAGTGCAGGATGCCCGCAGTTTTTCGGCGATTGCCGCCCGCAGGGACGGGAGCAGATAGGCTCCAGAGGCAAAGCAGATGCCGGAAAATTCATCATAGTTTGGAATGCGCAGGATGCTTGTCTCACCGATGCCGTAATTGCCGACATCCTCACCGTCCGTGGAAGAAAAGATTTCGACAGTATAGCCATACTCGGCGGCTTTGTCAAGAATCCCTTGGCAGAGCTCGTGCTGGAAATCACCAAATATATGAGAAACAAAAACACCGATTTTTTTCGTATGGTACATGATAAAGGCTGCTTATTTTAGTCCGTTATGAGTTCCGCTATTTATACTGGCGGTCGAAAAGGCTGACCACCAGTATAAAATGATGCACACAGCCGCATAAGGAAATATGCCGCTTCGCGGCTGCGGCTGGCGCGATACTCACGGCAGATCTTATCTGTCGTGAGTATATTATAACAGAGAATTGTGAAAGATGCCATTGCGATATCGTTGATTTTTGGACAAAAAGACCATATAATAGGAAAAAGACAGGAATACGCGGTAAATATAGGAGGGCAGGAGCCAATGGCAGAGCAGAAAGTAACGATTAAGGATGTGGCAAGGGAGGCAGGGGTTTCCATCTCCACCGTTTCCAACGCACTCAATGGCGTGGAGGTGCTCCGCCCGGAGACCAAGCGGCACATCCTCGAAGTGGCAGAGCGCATGAACTATGTGCCCAATCTCAACGGCAGAAATCTAAAATCACAGTTTACAAAGGTAATCGGGCTTTTTCTCACATCCATCAAGGGCACGTACTATAATGTTCTGGTCGATTCCATCTATCAGGAATGCAGGGAATATGGATATGAACTAAATATTTTTGTCAGTGAGCGGGCAGAAAACATGATGGCAAATATATTGGGGAAACGGGTTGACGGTGCGATTATCTTAAATCAACATATCGGGGACAGGGAGACGCTCCTTTTTGAGAAGACACAGATTCCAGTGGTGTTCATAGACAGAAAGCAGCAGGGGGAGAAGATTGCCAGCGTGATCTTCGACTCATACCGCGAGGGCGAGATGGTGGCGGAATATCTGCTGGAATTGGGACACCGCACATTTGCGTATGTGAGCGGGGTACAGGAAAATTATGACAATATCAAACGGCTAGAGGGGTTTCGCGCCGGGCTTTTGCAGGCAGGAAAGTCTTTGCCAGAGGACTGTATCCTGTACGGGGCATTTGAGAAGGAGATGGCATACCGCTCCACGAAAGAGTTTATAAAGCATTTCAGGGAACTACAGTGTCCGCTGCCAGAGGCGGTCTTTGCGGCAAATGATGTGAGTGCTATCGGCGTGATGGAGGCGCTCATGGACAGTGGGATACAGGTGCCGGGGCAGGTGAGCGTTGTGGGCTGTGACGATATTGAGATTGCGCAGCTTGTGAGACCGTCCCTCACGACGGTGCGGACTTCCTTCGAAAAACAGGGGACACGGGCGGTCAGGCATCTGATGGGACTGATCGCGGGCGGTCAGACGGGTTGCATTGAGGTCCTGCAAGGAAAAATTGTCCCGAGAGAGTCCACCTGCGAAAGGATTGTATAGAGAAAAAGTATATAAAATTTGAAATATGGATTGTAAAAACG
>VSNR01000336.1 GCA_009774345.1 Lachnospiraceae bacterium
AAGTACCTATACCATTTTTATTTATGAAAGTATTGATTTTATTTTTTTATCATATTTCAGTATGCGAAGTATGAGTATATATATAAAAAGGATTTGGCGATTTACACGTCTAAGCGTCCGTTGCGTCTTAATGCCTTTCCCCTGTACGCACTTTTACATGGATACCCTTGAACCCCCTTGCGGTCTTTCCGTTTCCGAGTGCGATATTATTGGTATAGGTCAGTTTGTATTTATCCTCATTCTGCCGTAAAAAGTTGGAGAAACTGCGCTCCCCCAAAGGCTTCTCAAGGTTGTCCTCGCACCACTGGCTGTATGCGCCGTAAAGCTGCTTTGACGTGGCGTGTGTGCCTTTCTCAAGCCTGATATAACCCTCCGACTGCATGAATACAATGATGTTGTTCCCGTCCTGCATGGCTTTTGTAAGGTTGTCCTCCGCCCTCTGGCTTATGGTGAAACGGTATCCGTTATCAATCAGGCGGTGCAGCCCTTCAAGACACCATAAGAAGATGCCTTCTGCTTCAGCAATCAGCTTCTCGCCGAGGAACGGATCGTCTTCCCTGTCCGGCCTGCGTTCCTTGACTGTAAGGACAATCTGCCGCCGGAAAAAGCCGTAGGAACGGTCATACAGCGAACCGAGGTTGCCATTCCCGAAGCAGATGAACCTCACGCATAGATACCCCTGCTCGCTCTGCCTGCCCTTGCGCTCCAAATCCGTTTTATCCTCTAATGTGACTATGGACTTGATGTTGTTCGTCTGCGGCAGCGCCTCCAGCTTCATGTCATCATCAAGCATCAGCAGTTTCCATTCAAGGTCTGCTCTTGCGAAGCGGTCAACCTCCACCTTCTGTATGCTGCCCGTGTTCATGCTGTCACCGAGCAACGCCCTCAGCACCCTGCCGATGCGTGACTTGCCCTCCCCGCCTTTTCCTATGACTATCATCATTTTCTGCCCCTTTGTTGTGGGCTGCAGCACATATCCCATAAATTCCTGCAACGTGATGATGTCCTCCGGCTCCAATAGCTGTCCTACAAAGGAAAGCCAGCGTGACGGCTCAGGCGCATCCGGCACATACCGCACCGGGAGCCTGTTCATGCAGAACTCTTTCTGTGCGGAGAAATCCCCCGACAGGAAATAAGTTCCGTTCGCCACATGGATACGGTCTGTCTGGTAGGGTATCGGCGGCGAGTAGCACCTGATCCGCAGCGCATCCAGGAGCGTTGTCGCCTTTTTTGCGATGCCTGATGTGACATAAGGCGCAATCTTGTAGTATATCTCCGCTTTAATCTGCTCCGCATCCCCGACTGCCCCGTTTACGTCAAAAAAAGTGCCGTGTATGCATTTCATAGGGTGCCCTGCGAGGAAATCCTCACAGAAAAGCACGTCATTGACCTTGTTCCCGTCAAACCATGTTTCCGGCTGTGATGCCTGCTCCATTCTCTCCATTGTCTTTTCCAGTGCCGCCCTCTGTTCCGGCGGCACACTGTTCCAATCTTCTTTCAATCCTCAACACTTCCTCTCCATAATCCGCCACTAACTGCACACGCTCCGATAGCGGAGCGTACAATAAAACATCAAGCAGATACTCAATGTAGTCTTTCTTTTCCAATGCTTGACAGAATAACGGGTTCCATTCCCCATCCGGCTCCAGCGGCGCATACTGTTCTTTCCACTGCCTTAAACAGCACAGGTAATCGGAAAGCACACGGAAACACTTCTTTTCCGCCTTCTCAAACCTCTGCTCCGGTGACATCTTCCGCTTGCGCTTTGGCGGCGGCTTCCTGCCCCTGTTATCCTCAAAACTGATACCGAAATCCGACGCAATCCGCAACGCCGCTTCCTTCTTCCCAAGCCCGTAAAACTTTGCCACAAAATCAATGGCATCTCCCTTTTCCCCGCACCCGAAACAGTAATAGCGGTTATCTATCTTCATGCTCGGGTTTTTGTCCTTGTGGAACGGGCAGACCGCCATGCCGCTGCGGTTTATTTTTATCCCGCAATGCTCCGCCGCCTGCCTTGCGGTAATGCCGTTTTCCCTTATCGCTTCAAATACATTCATTGAAACCTCCATGCACGCAAAAAAGGCAGCTACAAACCTGTCAAATAGGTTCATAACTGCCTTAACGCTGTGTAAATCAATCATCAGTGGACAATGCCCACAATCATTCTCACTTAACCAAAAATCTAAAAACTGTCTATATAAGTATGGCTGCACCCTTTCCGCCAGTTCCCGGTCAGTGCGTAGTATAATGGGATAACGTGACTGTTGTCCTCCGCTGCCTTCACGCCGACATACCCGTTATGTGCGCTGAATGTTTCAAAACAGAGCGCAACATCATCCAGCTGCTCCGAGCCGACGATATCTTCCGACAGATAGACCATGCCGCTTTTTGTCACCCTTATCTGGTTGTTGTGCCTGTCATTCCCGCAGGCAATCAGCATACGGAACTG
>VSNR01000337.1 GCA_009774345.1 Lachnospiraceae bacterium
AAATTACAAAAGAAAGTGTGGAAATGCTCTCTTTTGGAGCAGCGAAAAATGGC
Source organism: Lachnospiraceae bacterium (assembly GCA_009774345.1). GTDB lineage: Bacteria > Bacillota > Clostridia > Lachnospirales > Lachnospiraceae > COE1. Next base: position 54 of record VSNR01000337.1, read on the forward strand.
ATTGATGTAGTGTATGAAGGAGATGACAGGGCTGATGTCCATATTGGAAAGGAACTTGCGCAGGAGCTTACTTACAATCTGATTGAAAACGCCATCCGGTATAATAAACCGAACGGCAGGGTGACTGTAAAAGTGCAGAAAGAGGGAACGCAGATTATATTCTCGGTAGAGGATACTGGTATCGGCATTCCGCTGGAGCATCAGGAGAGAATTTTTGAACGCTTTTACCGGGTGGATAAAAGCCGGTCGAAGGAACTTGGAGGAACGGGTCTTGGACTTGCAATTGTTAAGCATATTTGTAATCTTACAGATGCAGATGTGAATCTGATGAGTAAGCCGGGAATCGGAACGAAGATAGTAATTGTTTGGGGCATGGGCAATGCCGAAATGGTCAAGGAACTGTGAACAGTTCCTGCATTAAAGAAAAGGAGGTTGAAGGCATGGAGATTGTCTTACAGATATTTTTATTGGCACTAGGGTTTACAATGCTTATCAAGGGCGCGGATTTTTTTGTGGATGGTTCGTCAGGAATTGCTTCGAGGTTTGGGATTCCGCAGCTTGTGGTCGGGCTTACCATTGTTGCGATGGGAACAAGTGCTCCTGAGGCTGCAGTAAGCATTTCAGCGGCGCTTAAAGGGAATGCGGGTATCACCATTGGAAATGTGGCGGGAAGTAATATTTTGAATATTCTTATCATCTTAGGTCTTACGGCATTTTTGACAAAAAAGGTAGTTCCTGTTGCATCCTCGACTATAAAATATGAAATGCCCTTTATGATTGTGATAACGTTAATCCTTCTCTGGATGGGATATGCAGGAAATGAGATTTCAAGGCTGGAAGGAGCCGGGTTGTGGGTTGTTTTTCTGTCGTATCTTTTTTACCTCTTAAAGATGGCAAAAAAAGGCGATGATAAGAACCAAAAGGATGATAAGGGGGAAACTTTAGAAAGAGGAGGGGATAAAAAGGAAAAAAGTATGGCAATGCTGCTTTTGTTCACGGTTGCCGGTCTTGCGCTTATTGTAACTGGCAGCAGCGTCACTGTGGATGCGGCAACAGCGATAGCAAGGATCATAGGTCTGAGCGAGCGGTTTATAGGGCTTACGATTGTGGCACTGGGAACATCCCTGCCGGAATTGTTTACATCTGTTTCAGCGGCGAGAAAAGGCAGTGCGGATATTGCAATCGGAAATATTGTTGGAAGCAATATCTTCAATATACTTTTTGTGGTAGGTACATCTGCGTTGATTATACCGGTAGTTTTTGAGAGTAAATTTATAGTGGATTTCATTGTGGCTGTGGCGGCGTGCGTGCTGCTGTGGATCTTCTCTTTCAGTGGAAAGAGCCTGAACCGTGTGGAGGGCGGCGTGCTGCTGCTTGGATATCTGGGATATTTTATCTATTTACTGTAAATCATAATCTTTTGGGGAGTGGTGTGAAATGGACGGAATAAGCAGAACCTTATATATTCCGCTTTATGGAAAAGCAAAAGTTAGTAAAATGGGAATTATTCTTAATGACAAGTCCGCGGAGGAGATTTGGGATCCCGGATATATTTGATGCATGTGGGTTCAAGTATATCCGGGAACATTCTATGACGCCGCCCAATTTGGTAAATGAGCTGCAGGGATTTGAGCAGTTTGTTTTTAGGAAGTTCTATGCGGGAAATTTAACAAGGAAGTTATATCGGTTATATGAGTATCAAAAGGGATGAGGTTTAAAAGAGAAAGGTGGAAACATATGCAAAAGAAACTAATTCTGGTTACTTCGCCGCCGGCAAGCGGTAAAACATATATATCAAAACTGCTGGCAGAGCGATTGAAGCATGTAGTGTATTTGGACAAGGATACCCTTATTACACTGTCAAAGCATATATTTGCAGTGGCTGGGCAGCCGTTTGACCGAAGCAGCGATTTTTTTGAACAGCACATCAGGAATCCAGAATACGACTGTATCGTGGCGCTGGCGCTGGAAGCTTTGGATTATGAAGATATTGTACTCATAAATGCTCCCTTTACCAGAGAGGTCAGGAATATGGAGTATATTTTGAATCTGAAAGATAAACTAAGTGAAAAAAATGCCAATCTTGTCGTTGTCTGGGTGGAGACGTCCCCGGAAGTTGTGCATAAGCGTATGATCCTCAGAAATTCGGAGCGCGATACATGGAAGCTGGCGCACTGGGACGAGTACCTTGCGGAATGTAATTTTAATATTCCGTCTAATTTGGATGATCCGAAGATCAAGGACGATCTTCTAATCATAAAGAATGATAACCAGCATGAACTGGAGGCTTCTATGAAAGAAGTGCTGGACATTCTGGAAGACAATGTATGATGGAGGGAGGTGTGCAAAATGGTAATTGGCAGAGTTTCACGCAGCATGGAGGCTTTGGCT
>VSNR01000338.1 GCA_009774345.1 Lachnospiraceae bacterium
TAAATGAAAGGGAAGCAGAACGCATATTCCCTGCAACAAAATAAAAAATTTGTCCTTGACAAGGGGTACAGTTTAGCCTTTTCTGATATTTTCAAAGAACAGGGCGTGCTGTGGAAAGCGGGAAAAGAAGTTCGAAATACCTCCCCTTATGAGTTTGACCAACGCCTGCTGAATAAGCTGTACCGCGAATCCAGCCAGCATGAAATCTGGGTCAGCACACCGCAGAGTGTGGGTGGAAAAAATATAGTCCTATTTTATCAGGATAATATTCCGATCGGAATGAACGATTACAGCCTTGCATTTTATCAGGATGTGACAGACATTGCAGCGCGCAGCAAAAAAATATTGGCATGGGGCGCAGGCTTCTGTATATTCATGCTGGGAATTGCCGGTGTCATCATTTACCGCCAGATTCGCCGCCTGCTGCTGCCGCTGTATGAATTAAAGTGTGCTGCTACCCGCATTGCGCAGGGGGATTATGACAATCCTGTCATTTTCTCAGAGAAGAATGAAATCGGTGAACTGACCGAGTGCTTTCATCAGATGGCAGCGCAAATCAAAGAACATATTGAAGCGATGACGGCGCTAAACAGGCAGCAAAAGCAGCTTTTAGGCGGGTTGGCGCATGAAATGAGGACACCGCTTGCGGCAGTTCTTGCCAATGCAGACATGATGCTGACCCTGCGTCTTAGACCAGAAGAGCAGAACAAGGCACTTTTATTTCTGATAGACGAGGCAAAAAGACTGACACGTCTGTCAGAAAAAATGCTGCTTCTATCAGGACTCTGCGAACCAGATGACTCACCGCTGGAATTGGCAGAGATTCAAATTCAGACGATACTGGATAGAGTCACTGCTTTGGCTGCATGTCAGATAAAAGAAAAAAAACTCCATCTGGAAACAAGCTGTGCGCCGGTTGATTTGAAAAAAAGGCTGGATACGGATATGATGATTTCGTTATTGCTAAATCTGACAGACAATGCGGGTAAGGCATCTGAAACTGGCGGGCGGATTCTCATAGCTGCGTCTGTTGGTCAAATCGTGGTGGAGGGTGTTAGAAAAACCCTATGTGTTTCAGGAAGAACTGATGGACCCGTGGGCGCCAGAGCAGGGAACCATACAGCAAATTAACAGTTTCGTAGAGACAGAGGACGGGAGCTGCTACAGATATAACATTGCCAAGACCGACGCATTCCCTATGAAAGTGTGGGCAAAACGTCTGGACAATCCAGATGCGTTGGCGGAGGAGAATGCTGTAATCTGGTCAGCGTATGATTCCATGAAACGGTTATATGCATGGGTGCCAGAGACGGCAGCGCTTTCTGGTGAGATCGGCATGACAAAAGCAGAGGCGCAGAGACTGGCGGATGCTGTAGTGGACAGACTAAATCTGCCTGACATGCAGGTGTATTCGTCGGAGGCAGTGATTGGGCTTCGCCTTGGTTACAGCGGTGCCCCGCAGAAAAAGGATATGACTGGTGCCGGCTATGCGTTTCATTACACAAGAAATCTTGACGGCGTCCCCATCACCTACACCGTGGCATCTGGCGGTGCCAAAATGAATACAGAAAACGACGCCGTGCGCTGGGGATATGAGATGCTGGATATCTATGTCACCAAAGATGGCATTGACGAAATCAATTTTGCAAATCAATATGATATAGGACCTGCTGATACCAAGGGGATAGAACTGCTTCCATTTTCAGATCTTATGGCAGTGTTTGACAAAATGATACAGCTACAGAGCACAGAGCTTTTTCTTGATAAACGTTCAGACCATGAGGATTATGGTACGCCCCCTCAATCAGTGCACTACGATATTGATAAAATCACCCTAGGATATATGCGGATTTACGACCCACAGTCAGGAAAGCGTGAGGGAAAGCTTGTTCCGGTTTGGGATTTTTATGGCTCGTGTACCATTTCCTATGATGGAACAATCCCAAAAACGTTCCGGGATACAAACAAAAGTCTCCTGACCCTGAATGCCATGGATGGAACCGTAGTTGACCGCTGGCTGGGATTTTAAGTCATTTTGCTAATGCCAAATTTCAGTCCCAGCAAAGGCAAGTCTGAACAATAGCCATATCAGATTTTGTGATAATAGAGGGTGAACTCACTCATTTTTTGTGAAAATAGAGAGATAATTCCCTCGTTTTTTGTGAAAACAAAAGAATAATTCGCTCATTTTTTGTGAAACTGTTGATTTTCCTACGTTTCCTGCGTATACTAGAAGAAAGATATTTTAGGAACACATACATCTTAGGGGGAGAACAATATTGTATTTGCAAAGAAAAATTGATTCATATTTGAAGCAGTGGAAAACAGATTCACAGAAAAAGCCGCTGATTATAAAAGGTCCCAGACAGGTTGGAAAAACGGAGTCAATACTGCATTTTGCGAAGACAGCCTACGAGAGTATTATTTAT
>VSNR01000339.1 GCA_009774345.1 Lachnospiraceae bacterium
AGTGTATTTTCCAGCCATTCAGCCGTTTTGGGATTGGATGCCGCCTTTGAAAGCAGGCTGGAATTGATTGACACGGAGCTGTCCTTTGTCGGTGTCAGGCAGGCATACTTATTATTCAGATATTCTGAATATTCCCTCCTGCTCCCATATGTGCTTTTCTTCTCCGTTTCCTTTCTTGATGCCTTTGCCTGCATTTCTTTTTCTGCATTAGCCTGTTCAACATTGCTATAATTATTTGTGATCTCCATTGACATAATTCTCATTCTCCTTCAACAAATCTTACCTGCGGCCCCTCTGTCATTCAGAGCCGCCCATGCCCCCTGCGGCAAGTCCGGGCATGATGCCCGCATTTATCTGATCAGGGTATCACCGCCTGCCGCAGTTTCTGTCATTATATTCGATTCATAGGCACTGGATGCCGCCGCCATCTGCCTGTCGCCAGCCCAAGCCTTTGCCAGCCTGCTTCTTTCCTGCTCTGCCTTTGCAATCTTTTCATCCAACAGCTCCTGCTGCTGTCTCTTTGCCTGCGCCCGCTTCTCCAGATATTCTTCCAGAAGTTCCTTATTCCTGTCTTTCTGCCCGCTTGTTTTCTTATAAAAACTATCCTGTGAACGTGCAAAAAACTCTGAATCATTATTGGGGCCAGACCATGAATCTCCCCTATAATCTTTCTCGGTTGCGCCTACCGTTATAAGTAATGACGCTTTTAGCGGGGCAAAAGATGAAGTCAGATCACGTTGAAGCGCCGACATTATCTTTGCCCTATATTCCGGATCAGCTTTCATATTTTTAAACGCTTCCTCTGATATATTGACCGCCAAGTTGGTGATTGTTCTATTCTTTGGTATCCTCTCAAGTTCAGCATAAAATTCTTTCTTGAACAGCTCCATTTCTTCCGCTTCCGATAATCCCTTTGTGTTTCCCGTTTTCTCCAATGCAAACTTTTCTGTACTGTTCGCATTTTTTGTTGTTTCCACATTGTTCCTATAAAAATTCTGTCCTACTCCGCTGATAGCCATCTTTAATCCTCCATTTTAATCTGTTTTTGAGTTTCATTTAATGCACGGTCATTTACTTACCTTCTCCCACCTCCCCCTGCTGCAGCATGACTGTTACATGGAACACATCCCCTTTCACTTTTATGTTTACACCGCCAAAATACCTCTCCGCAATATCCCGCACATTTTCTAACCCTATCCCATGCTCCATAATGATTCCCGGCAGGATACTCTGTTTCGTTGTAGCCGGAAGTATGCTACCTTTCCTTATAGGGACAGCACCATCAAAGCTGTTTTCTACATACAATATTAAAAACTGCTTCTTTCTCTTTAACGAAAGGCGTATAAATCCTTTACCTGTCTCCAGTTTTTCACAGGCTTCTATGGCATTATCCAGAAGGTTGTTCAGTATGATTCCCATATCAAACACGGGAATTTCCCCGCCATACCGGAAATCTGCATCAAACTGGATTCCCGCCTTTTCCGCCCTGCGGCATTTGTCATTAATGATGACATCCGTTACTGCATTCCCCGTCACATACTTATATTCCAGTTCCTGCATGGTCTCATCCATCCGCCGTATATAATCCTCTATTTCCCCATACTCTCCGGCTCCTGCCAGTCCTTTGATATTCGCCATATGGTTCTTCATCTCGTGCCGCACCTTTCGGATGCTTCCATAGAAATTCTCCGCTTCCTCTAAGCGTTTCTTCATGGCCTTTACTTGTTGTTCCTCCACGAAATGTTTCTGTCTCTCGGCAAGCAGGACACGGTATTTCTGCCAGAAATAAATCAATGCGGTTTCCCCTACGAAAATAAGCACTGCTATCATGGGAATCTTCCAAAGCAAATCCGGCTTCTCGTCAAACAACACAAAAAATCCTGTATCTATTTTTACAGCCAGCAGCCCATTTACCACTCCTGCAATCATACTCCCCACAAAATTCAATACAGAAAGCAGAAGGACATCCTGCCATGCCATGATATCCGCCCCTTTGATGCTCCTGCACAAAATAATCGTCATTGCCACCAACAACGCCGAGTAGGAAAATACTAAGCAGAACATTCCAATCGCCATGCAACGATACATTTCCTGCAAATAACTATCCTGCATCATATCCAGGCTTTTCAGCATTTCATCTACTATTTTTCTGTAAATGCTGCTTGCCATCAAATAGCCAAGACAATGGAGGTTATAAAAAGCAAGTATCACAAATACTGCTTTTCCAATCTGCTTTTTATAACATATCCCGGCATAACCCATTATTACGAAAGCAGAAATGCCATACCGCACCCATCCGGCACACGGAAGGAAGCCAATCCCTATATTGGCAAGGATAAACAGCACTGCCGCAATGCTATCCCTTTTTGTTTTTTTCTCCCTGAAAGCCGC
>VSNR01000034.1 GCA_009774345.1 Lachnospiraceae bacterium
AATAGATAATATTTTTTCTAAAATATAAACATCAACAATTCCTCTCATTACTCATTTGCAACAGATCAGCATAAGCATACTGAATGGCATCATAAGTTTTGCATACCTCCTTACTTTTTTCAATCATCCTCTTTTCGCATCGCCCTTTAAGGTTCTTTTTTCTCATCCTTGCAAAACATCCCATATAGGAACATCCTACGGCTTTCCCAAAAACGCAATCAGGAAATATCACCATGTCGTAGGGCACTGTAATTTATTCTGTATCGGGCAAAATTGAAACGCCGTTTTCCATCTATACAATTTTTCTTTGCCTGTTAAACATTTGCGGCTTTCATTCGCTCCAATCTCCTCTGAACTTCCCATCCCCTGTTATTGTAATAGTCCATTCGTTCCTTGTCAGTCATATCTTTTGTTATCTCATAATTATACTCACGCAGTTTATGAATATCCTCAATCGTAAAATTCGGGCTTAAAACTGGCTTTTCCATAATCATCTCTCACTTTCCAACAATGCTGACGGGCTTAAAATCTCTATCTGCTTATACCCCTCAAGATTTGTGATTGCCCTCATGCCACGGATTGTTTTGACATTTACAATATGCTTAAAATTCCAAGATATAATACAGTCACAGCCATTTACCACAGCCGTTCCTATATGCTGGCAGTCATCAAAGCTTTTCTCTGTAAGTATGCCCATAGAAATAATCTGTCGTGCTGCACTTAGCACTTCTTCATTTTTGTGCTGCATCTGTACCACCTTCTTGTAAACGACGCTCAACTCTTTCAACCAGTACTAATTGATCGAAAAGAATGCCGTTAAATTCTTTTTCATTTACTGGCATCAATTTCACCACCTCCTCATTAAAAGAAAGCAATGAATTTTAGACATTCTTCACCTTCAGAAACTCAATATAGCGGTCCTGCTCAATCGGTTTGGAAAAGTAGTATCCCTGTATATAATCAATGCCCAGCCGCTCTAGTTTCTGGAGCTGTTCTGCGGTCTCCACGCCCTCTGCGACCACTTTCAGCCCCAGCCCCTGTATCATGTCGGTCGCCGCCTGAAGCACATACTTTGCCTTCTCATTCTCAAAATACGCCTGCGTCATATCCCTGTCAAATTTGACAATGTGCACTGGCATATCTACGATATAATTCAAATTGGACTGGCCATTGCCAAAATCATCCAAAGAGAAGCTCACACCGTAATTGATCAGTGCCCGCATATTGTCAAGCAGTGTTTTTCTCGTGAGAATCGACGCTGACTCCGTGATTTCCAGATTGATAAACGCTGGATTGATGCGGTATCTGTCCATAATCTCACTGTAGCATTTTGCCAGTGATTTCGCCTCACACTGCACGACGGACAGATTGATCTCAATGTACTCCACACCGTACTGTTCGGGCACACGCTCCTTGATAAAGATACACACCTTCTCAAACACGCGCTCGCCCAGCTTCACAATCAGCCCCGTCTCCTCTGCGATTGGTATAAACAAACCCGGCGGAATGATGCTGCCATCCTCCCTGCGAATCCGCACCAGCGCCTCGGCAGAGACAAACCGTTTCGTCTTCGTCGCGTAGATTGGCTGGAAAAATACCTCCACACGGTCCTCATCCATCGCCTGTATGATGGTGGTGAGCATCGCATCCCGCTCTCTCTTCTTTGCCACGCTGTCTGCATCTATCACAATCGTATGCTCATCTGGATTATCCATGCTGTGCGCTCTGAAATATTTGATATACCCAAGCATCTCCTCTGCACTGTCCGCCACCTCCGCGGCCGGAACCAAGAGATAATACGGCTGTAAGCTCACAGGTGTCACATTCTCCATTCCCACGAGCCACTCCTCCTGAAAACGGTTCGCGATCATCGTATACGCACGCTCCATCTGTTCCCGGTTCTCAAACGCAAGCGAAAACTCTTTCTCATCCGTCTTAAAACGCTTCGTCTCTGGTATCCTGCTGACAAAGTCCGTCACTTCCGCAAGAATATCCTCCATATGTTCGATTCTGATATCACTAGAATGCGCATTGTCAAGCGAAATGACAAGACAGCATCCCTTATTTTTGCTGTTGTATTTATATTTCACATAATCTGCAAACGCCCGCGCGTTAAAAAATCCTGTACCTCTGTCTAAATTCGACTCTGGATTTTCAAGCTCAAAAAACAAAATCACAATGCCAAGCGCGCCTGCAAACCCGACAAGCAGCATTGAGCTGTAAAAAAACTGTATCACAGCCGCCGCAAGCCAGATGCCCATCCATGTGCGGATAGCCCTTCTGCGCCTTGGATTCATTCGGTTTCCTCGCTTTGCCGTATAGACCAGCGTCGCAATGATTAGCGACACTGCTCCGATGTAAGTCGCCACACAGGCAAGTCCATAAGTAAAGACGATTCTTCCTTTATTAAAGATCCCAATTGGCAGGAGAAATATCATCACGCTGACTGCCGCTGTCGCAATGCCCATCTTTTTGATAAAACGGTTCACCTGCATCAAACCAAAGGCATCCGCGCAGGCATAGGTCAGCGCCGCATAACCTGTTCCCACCAGCGATACAAGATACAGCTTGCACTCTCCCCGGACAAGCCAATCCGGCAGCATACTCCTGCCCATAATAAAAATCACGGATAAAATGTCGAGTACCAGACATGCTATACATATATATGCTGCACGCCGGAACAATGCCTCTGTGTACAATCCGACGGTTTCCTGCCTCTTATAAAAATAAAGTATCAACAATATAATAATCAATCCACAGAGCTGCATTTGTATATTCATATGGCTTTGTCCCCTTTATCTGTATATGTTTGCAATAGTCCGATCTGTGGACTGTCACAGTTCTATTGTATCATTAAAAAAGCGTATTTTCAATTGCCAGACCCAAAGGAATTCACAGATTTATCACAATTAGATAACAATTAAAACACAAATACCGCTTATAGTATAACCATAGCAGCGATAAAAATATTGAAAAATGATTCATAAATAAAATAATGATACCGTTCGAAAGGAGAACAATATTATGTACGAAAACAATGAAAACTATCCACAGAATACAAACACCACTGAAAACAACAACGGCTACCATGAATATTATTATTCCTCCGGCCAGACCATCAATACGTCCCCCACACCTCCATCTCAAAACAATAAAAAGAAAAGCGGGCGCGGCAAAAAAGCAATCACTGTCGTCTGCCTTGGTCTGGTGTTTGGCGTGACAGCAGGCGCCGCATTCAGTGTGCCAGTCACCATCGCAAACAAAGAGTTAAAAGCGACCAAGCTCGAAATCCAGCAGATGCAGGAATCCTTAAATGCCGCGGCATCGGGTAAAAAATCACTGTCCACGACTGCGGATTCCCTGAGTGCATCCAATGCCCTCTACAACAACAGCAATGCGGCAAATGTGACTGCGATCGCCAACAACTGCCTTCCCAGCGTTGTCTCCATCACAAACAGGGGCGTCACCGAAGTCCGCACAATGTTTGGCACCTATCAGCAGGATGCAGAGAGCAGCGGCTCCGGCATTATTATCGGTGAAAATGAGACCGAACTGCTCATCGTGACAAATTACCATGTCGTCTCTGGCAGCAATGAACTGAGTGTGGTGTTCAGCTACGATGAGGACAGCGACGACCCTTCGCTGGTGAGCGCGCGCGTCAAAGGCTATGAGGCAGACAAAGATCTCGCCGTCATCGCCGTATCCCTCGACGACATCACCGATGAGATGCGTTCCAAAATAAAAATTGCCACCATCGGGGATTCCTCCAATCTGGTACTGGGTCAGGAGGTTGTGGCGATCGGCAATGCGCTCGGTTATGGACAGTCTGTGACGACAGGCATCATCAGCGCACTTGGACGAAATGTGACCGTGTCTGACGAAAATGGTGGAAGCATCACCAACAAGCTCATCCAGACAGACGCCGCCATCAACCCGGGCAACTCCGGCGGCGCCCTGCTGAACATGAACGGCGAGCTGATCGGTATCAACTCCGTAAAAGTTTCATCCAGCTCTGTCGAAGGCATGGGCTATGCGATTCCCATCTCAGATGTACAGTCCATTATTGAGGAACTTATGTTAAAAGAGACAAGAGATGTCGTGGCGGAGGAAAAACAAGGATACCTTGGCATCCACCCCATCGACGTGACAAATGATATCTATGAGGCGTATGACATGCCTGTCGGCGTCTATATCTACAAAATATATGAAGGCTCGCCAGCCGAGACTGCCGGTCTGGTCAAGGGCAATATTATCACAAAATTTGATGGACAGACGATCAAGAACAAAGAGGCGCTGATGTCACTGCTGACTTATTACCGCGCCGGTGAGACTGTCGATGTCGTGGCTATGGTACAGAGTGCAGAAGGCTATGTCGAGAAGACTTTTCAGGTCACACTTGGCACGAAAGAGATCTTTGGCGACGAGGAGGACAACACACAGTCCAGACCCAAACGGCAGGAATCTCAGGATGACAGTACCGATGGTTTCTTTAATCCATTTGGTTCATTCTGGTCCATTCCGTAAGCTTTTAAACAAAATCAATCGAGTAGAGACCCCTACTCGCGCGCCAGCAGATTCTTACAACCTGCTGGCTTTTCTGTATGCGATCTCTTACAGCTCCACCTTGGCGCGCTCCGCGACTGCCGGAACACACAACTGGGTATTGACGGTCTCCTCCACCTCCATTGCAATGCCCGACGCTGCCTGTCCCAGCTTCGCCATCTGCCGGATTCCCATATGTTTCATGTAGCCAAGTATCACGCCTGCCATGAAGGCATCCTCCGCGCCGCTTGGATTGATCTGGTCTGCGCCAATCCTGCCCTGTAGAAACTGTTCATCATAACAGGCGCAGTACACACCGCCCTTCTCTGCGAGAATAAAGACATTTTTGACGCCCTTCTCCATCATAATGTCCGCCGCACGTTCCAAGGTATCCTTGTCATGAATCCGAATACCGCTTAATACTTCCGCCTCCGCCTTGTGGCACACGACGACACTGATCTTGTCAAGGACCTCCAATAGACGCTCTGCGCTCTTGACGGACACAGGCAGCGCAAAGATTGGCGCCCTGCACCTTTCGCACACCTGTGCGATCGCCTCCTCTGGAATATTGGTGTCAAGAATCACCATACGCGCTTTGTTCAAAAGTTCCATCTTGGCAGCCACAAATTTTGCCGTAAGATTCTCATAGATTCTGGTGTCCGATACCGCGAGCTTTCTGTTTCCCTGCTCATCTGCGATATACAGATACACAGAAGTATCCGCCTTCGCTGTCTTCAAGGAGTCTGCCAGCTCGATGCCAAGCTCCTCACAACTCTCTATAATCCTGCGCGCGTAAGTATCCGTTCCGATCGCTGTGATCAGCTTTGTCCCAATCCCAAGCAGTCTTAAGTTGTGCGCGACATTCCTTCCCACGCCGCCGAGCGACCACACTGCCCTGCCTTCGCTCGTCCCGCCTTCCACTAAGGCATCGTGCGGCATTCCGCCAATATCAATCCCTGCACTGCCGATGACAACACAATAGTCTGGACCGTTTGTCACATATCCTTTCCCTAAGATATACCCCTTTTTCATCAGATTTGAGATGTGTACTGCTGCCGAAGAACGGGCGATTCCTGCTTTTGCCGCAAGCTCCTCCTGTGAGATCATGGGATTTTCCATAATCCACTGAAATATCTGTGCCTCTCTGTTTGTCATATGTTCTCCCTTCTGTGAATCACAATCGTCAAAATCATTACTTCCATTGACAAAATTTTCCTATTTTTTATCATAACACCCATCAAAAGCACTGTCAATGTATTAGAAATATATAATATGTTGAAATGTTTTAAATTTTTCTAAACGAATCAGCTTGAATGAACTTTCAGTGTACAACCAACTGGCAATTTGATATACTGATAAAGAATACACTATCTATAAAAAACGAGGAGGATTCCAATATGAGCAAGAAAAAAGCCGTTGTCGCACTGGGGCATGATGCGCTGGGTTCGACGACACTCGCGCAACTCGATGCCGTCAAAAGAACTGCAAAGGCACTGGCAGATCTCGTGGAGGCTGATTACCAGCTGACCATCACACACAGCAATGGACATCAGGTGAGCATGATTCACAAAGCCATGACCGAGCTGCGCCGTATCTATATTGACTACACCCCCGCACCGATGTGCGTGTGCTCTGCGATGAGTCAGGGCTATGTGGGTTACGATATTCAAAATTCGCTGAAATCAGAGCTGCTCAGCCGCGGCATCTCCAAGCCGGTCAGCACGATTCTGACGCAGGTGACCGTCGATCCCTACGATGATGCCTTTTATAATCCCAAAAAGGCGATCGGGCGCTATATGTCCAAGGAGGACGCCGACACAGAAGTCAACAAAGGAAACTACGTCATGGAAACCGAAAGCGGCTATCGCAGAGTCGTCGCCGCGCCCCAGCCAATCGACATCGTGGAGATCGCAGCCATCAAGGCACTCTCCGATGCAGATCAGGTCGTGATCGCCTGCGGCGGCGGCGGTATCCCTGTGATCGAGCAGCAGCATATCTTAAAGGGCGCTTCCGCAGTCATTGAAAAAGACTGCATTGCCGGCAAACTTGCATCCGACCTCAAGGCTGACGAACTCCTGATCCTGACCAGCGTGGATTACGTGTACCTGAACTTTGAAAAGGAGAATCAGGAACCGCTCAAAACACTGACGGTAGCCGAAGCCAAACGCTATATCGAAGAAGGGCAGTTTGGCGAGACTGACATGCTGCCCAAGATCACAGCAGCAATCGCTTATCTCGAGGCAGTCCCTGCGGGCAGGGTCATCATCACCTCTCTGGACAAGACCGCAGATGCCATTGATGCCAAGGTGGGGACTGTAATCACTGCCTCCATCGAGTAGGGAAGAAACGTGCGCTGCTTTAGCGGCATAATTCATCTGCCGGGTTTGTGCATAATAAACGGCGGACAGGTCAATCCTGTCCGCCGCTCAATAATTCACTGATCGAGAGCAATATAGCGCCAATGATAATCCCAAAATCTGACAAATTAAACACAATAGAACCCAGTTTTGGAAAAGTGATATAATCTACAACATACTTCCTCCTGAGACGGTCATAGGTGTTGCTGTAGGCACCGCCCAAAATCAATGCCAGCCCTGTCTTTAACATCCGCTTTCCTCTCCTGCAAAGCGTCGCTGCAAAGCTCCCGGTGACAAATGCACTGAATACTACAGAGAGCATCGCCACAAGCTGCTGTCGGTTCTCACCGAGGTTCATCATTGCGCCACGGTTATGATACCGCTTGATCGCAACCCCCCTGAACACAGTTCTCACTTGAAATTCAGATACGTTGTCCGTCTTTTCAATCCAGCACTTGATCGCACTGTCTGCCGCAAAAAGAGATATTAGCATCATAAAGTATGGCATTTTCCTCACATCCTTTTGATTTCAAATCTATACTGGCGGTCGAAAAGACTGACCGCTCAGTATAATGTGATGCGCACAGCCGCATAAGGAAATATGCCACTTCGTGGCTGCGGCTGGCGCGATACTCACGGCAGATTTCATCTGTCGTGAGTATAACACAAGAGTCAAAAAATGTCAAACGATTCGTTGTGAATCACGACATATCCACAACCTGGAAGCCATTCATCGCAACGTTTCAAGGCAATATGCATATTTTGCTGCGCAACCCTAATTTCTGTCTGGCTGGATCACTAGCGATTCACGGTGCCCTGAATCACAGTGTCTACAGCATTGCTACTATTTTTGGCAGTATTGTCCGCACCACTGTTTTGTGTACTGCTGTTTTCTACACTGCTGTTTTCGATGCTGCTGTTTTCGATGTTGCTGTTTTCTGTATTATTTTGTGTACCATTACTGATGCTGCCATTTCCAGTGCCGTTTGTTCCTGCATTCGTTCCATGATTTGTCAGGTTACTTACATTCAGTCTCCCGTGCAGCCCCCTGTAAAAATCTTCCATGCTGTCATTGATCTTGAAGTCATTGGATTGCAATACATTCATATACTCTGTGACGATCTTTGCCAGATTGCTGTTTGGATTTGCCTGTGCAAACTGTTGATAATACTGTAATGCCTTCTGGTCGATCACATCTTTGGCTTCGCCTTTATAATAATGCTCCACACCGTTTTCCTTATCGTATCCGCCGCTGATCGCATTAGTTGCAATCTCCTCATACATTCTTGCCGCCGCATCAGAGGATACACTGTTTGGATATTTCTCAAGATGCTGTTCAAACAGACGCGCGCGCTCAAGCATCTCAGACAAGGTCATGTTGATCACTTTTCTGTTCTCCTCGTCGGACATGATCATAGATGGCGTGTCCCCTTCAAGACGCATCAGATCCATAAATGCAATCATATCCTCCGGCATATACTTTCTGCTGTCCTCAAGCCGTGTAAAATCGATATTTCTAATATCATCGCCAAATCCTAAAAGGCCTGTAAAAAAGTTTTTCACATCGCTGACTGCTGCCCCTGCAATATTGGTATTAATGTAATCTATAATACTGTTGGGGTCGGTGTTCTCATCGCCAATCATCGCCTCAAACTCACTGTGATCTCCCGCCGCGGTGTCCGATCCGTTTTCGCCGTTGTTCTCACTGCCTCCTTCACTGCTGTTACCTTCATTAGATTGTGTCTGACTCTCTCCTGTGATCGGGTCTTTGTTCTCATTTCTGTTATCCCTTTTTGCACAGGCTGACACCGAGACTGCACAGACAAGACACATTGTGGCAAGTGCTGCTTTTTTGATGGTTACACTTTTCTTATTCATTTTCTTTTTCATACAATTCCTCCATGAGATTACTTAGTTCTGATTACTTAAATCTGATAGCTATTGCTTTTGTTATTCTTTCTCACTTTCGGAAAAATATGCAAAAGATCAAAAAAAACCGCCGGAAACCGTTTGATTGGTTTCCGGCGATTATCAAAACTTATTTCAGTTTTTTCGCAGTAATCTTAAAGTTTACAGTCTTTGTTCCGCCGTACTCACCGAGTCCGCGAATGGTCATCTTTGCAGTACCCTTCTTGATATTCTTAGAATATCCGATAATTTCATAATCACTTTGTCTGAGCGTCTTTGTCTGTCCGTTGACTTTCAGTGTAATCGAAGTGATCTGCTTCTTGTCCGGCTCAACTGGTTTTCCAGTATACTGCTGGTCTTTCACTTTGACAACAGCCTTTGCGATACTCTTGTCATTGGCGATGACCTTGAAATATCCATACGTTTCTCCCGTATAATATCCCTTGCCTTGAACGGTTACTTTGAGTACTTTATCTGTTCCAGGCGTTCCTGAGACTGCGCTGTCATCCTGATACGTATAACCTTTTATTGTGAAATCCTTATTATTCTTGAGAGTCTTGCCATCGGTGTCTGTAATCACCGGAACCACTTTGTTATACTTCGCTGCATTCTTTGCTAATACATCCGGTGCAACGACATTTTTCTGTAATCTGCTCAAATCCTGCGGCTCAACCACAAACGAAACGTCTTTGACAGTTCCCTTGAAATTGCCTTTGCCCTTGATGGTTACTGTAGCTGTGCCGACTGCCTTGTTCTTCTTATAAGACAGTGTATAATCTACACCTTCCTCCAAGAAAAGTGTCGTGTCGTTTGCTGTAAAACGTGCATTCAGGTCACTGCTTGTCAGTGTTGCTCCGCCCTTCGCGTAAGGAATCTTATTGGTAATGACTCTGTTGGTGCCAAACGTGAACTGGCTGCCGCCAAGATCATACGGTGTGATCTTAAATGTTTTCCTGATCGTTCCTGAATAGCCGTTTCTGCCTGTCACGACCACTGTCGCTTTGCCGACATTTCTGTTATTCTGATATGATACGCTGTATTGGTTCTCGCTCAGTCCTGAAACCTGTACTCTTGGCTCCACTGCCGCTCCTGTATAGGCAAATCCACCGTTTGACATGCCCTGCAATGAGACTGCATTCGCCTTCAATGGGATTCCGTTAATCTTAAAGTCCACGACCTTATCACCGACATACTTTGTCCCAATACCTGTGATGATGACAGAGGCTGTCGCTCCTGCTTCGGTATTATTCACATACGAAACAGTATAGTCTGTGCCAAGGTTCAACGCACTGCCCTTATATGTCACTTTCACACTGGGTTCAACCTTATTGCCATTCTTGTACGGCTGTGCTGGAATCTTCTGTACTTTTACTTTGCTCATCAGCACTTGTGTTTTTTTGTCTGCAAGGCTCATCTGAATGGTCTTGCTGCCATCAAAATTACCGATTCCTTTGACGATCACGCTGTAGACGCCCGGTGTCTTTCCATCCTTTCCTGGATTCTTATACGATGCTGTGTAATCCTTGTTTAATTTTAATGTCTTGCCTTCGTACTTGATGACCGGCTTGGGCGTGATCTGATTCGTGTTGTTTGCCGCCACTGCTGCCGAAAGGTTCGCGATGGTAAGTGTGCTTACTTTCACCTTGTCAATCGTAAACGTTTTCTCAATAACCTCAGCATAATTGCCTTTGCCGCTGACAAGAACCACTGCTTTTCCTGCATTGACATTATCCTTGTAGGTTACTGTGTAATCCTGTTTTTCCCTCAACAGCTTTGTGCCATCGTATACGACAACTGCCGGTTTATGTGCCTGACCATTGTAGGTCACATGACCTTCTGTAAGACCTGAGTCCCCTGCCCACTCCACATAAATACCTGTGTGGACGGTTGGTCTCCTCAGTCCGCTGCGCGCACTGTCTAAGCTGCTGCGTGCACTGTTGACTTCATCCAGCGATGCATCCTGTTTTGCCGCGGTCGCCTTAGCAGATGCAAGCGCCTGCTGGAAGCGGTTCCAGCTCTCGTCTGTGTACTCACCCTTCTCGATCTTCTCACAGTCTGCGATCAGGTTCTTCAGGGCTTCTTTCCCTCTCTCGAGCAGATCAACGGTGTTATTGTCATAAATGGAATCTGAATCAGCCTTCTCTCCTTTTACAAGGACCAATGCTGATATCGGAGCTACTGTCACTTTGCCATCTGTCACAGATCTTAATGTGGCAACGCCTGCTTTCTGATCGTCAATACAGATATTCCACTTTCCTTCTGCAATGCCATAACCGTCATACAGATTGATTTCTCTCTCTGCATTCTCTGCGTTAAAGATCACAATGATTCCTTCTGAAACTTCATTCGGAATGCTCTGTTTTCCGTTGATCACAAACATCACTGTATTGTCTGTAACTGTATAGCTGGTAACATTATTCTTCACTTCTGCCGCAGTAGTCAGACGCAGTGCCGCATGATTCTTGCGGAATGCGATCAGTCCCTTGTAGTAGTCTCTCACTGCACGATATTCTTCTTTGTCGAGATCTGACCACTTAATACTGTTGACAAAGTCTGAAGAATTATAACTGTTATGAATAATATTTCCGTTCTCGTCTACTTTTGTTCTTAAAATCTCCTCACCTGCGTGAATCAGTGGAATACCTTCTGCTGTCATATAAATGGCGGCGGCGAGATTGTTCATTCTGATTCGATCTTCCTCAGATGCGTCTTCCCTCGAAACATTTAACTTATCTTTCAAGGTGTAATTGTCATGGCAGGATGCATAATTGATGATCTGTGTCGGGTTGCTCGTCCAGCCCGGAACTGCCATAAAGCTCTTTGCTACATCTTCCTCTCTTCCCTGCTGTCCTGATATAAATCCGACAGACATTGCGTCAAATACACTTCCTTTCAGCAAGTCACGAATCGTATCGCTGAAGAATGCAAATCCTGGTGTCTGTGCTGAATTTTTCTGTGTTGTCATGGTGTAACCGTCTTTGGTCACTGTCGTGGACATATCCCAGCCTTCACCGTAGAAGATCACGTTCGGATGCTTTACATGTACGGTGCTCACGACTTCATTGATGGTCTCTGTGTCGATCAGACCCACGAGGTCAAACCGGAAACCGTCAATATGATACTCATCTGCCCAATAATTGACAGAATCCACGATATATTTCTTTACCATCGAACGCTCAGATGCTGTGTCATTGCCGCAGCCTGAGCCATTTGAATAGCTGCCGTCCTCATTGGTTCTTGAGAAATACTGCGGTACGATCTGGTTAAAGCAGAAATCATCTGCGCTGTATACATGATTATATACCACGTCCATAATGACGTTGATATTATTGTCATGCAGCGTCTTCACCATCTGCTTCATCTCTTTCACACGGACATCTCCATTGTAAGGATCTGTCGAGTAAGAGCCCTCTGGCACATTGTAATTCTTCGGGTCATAGCCCCAGTTGTACTGTGGTTTGTCAAGCTGCGTCTCATCCACTGTCGCATAGTCGTACGATGGCAGCAAATGAAGATGTGTCACACCCAAGTCTACAAGATAATCCAATCCTGTCGTCTGGCCTGAAGTGCTCTTGGTCCCCTTCTCCGTAAGTCCTAAGAATTTTCCTTTGTTTTGAATACCCGATGACTGATCAATTGAGAAATCTCTGACATGCAGCTCATAGATCACGGAGTCCGTATAGCTCATGCCGTCTGTCGTTCCGCGGTCCTGCGCCCAGCCCTCTGGATTTGTGTCATCCAGATTGATCACCATCGCACGGTTTCCGTTTACACCTGTTGTCACAGCATAGGGATCGCATGCCTCTTTGGTATTTTGTCCCATCGTCACGCTGTATGTATAGTAAACACCGTTTAAGTCTCCATCCTGCTCCGCTGACCATACACCCTTTTCACCTTTTACCATATCAAGGGTATCTATACAGTCATCGGTTCCCTCTGTTCCAGATGCATACAGGTTCACCTGCACCTTATCTGCTGTCGGCGCCCACACCTTGAATGTTGTCTTCTCACTTGTCCATGTTGCACCCAGATCATTGCCATTATATGTATATTGATCCTCAAACTCGTCGGTTGAGTATGCACTCGGCATACGAACACTGTACTCATATCCATCGAACATCAGGCTGTATGTCTTTGCCTTTGCCTCCATTGTCGTCAGATCTTCCACTGTGATCAGTTCATAGACTGTGTCGTTGACATTCACCTTCTTCAAAGGTACTTCCTTGCCGGAAGTTGTCAGCATAAATACATCTTTTGCGACGCCTTCGACCGGCAAACCTGTTGTCACAATGATATGTCCGCTCTCGCTGTCATAGTCTGCTGTCAATACCTTGGCGCCTGTCAGGGCATCGTCCCCCAGTACACGTGTTCCATTCGGTTTGCCGCCTTCAATATAGAAGTGTACGGTACCGCTCAACACATCGGACAGATCAATCTTCTGGTCATTCGGGTCATTTTTGTCAGCCCAGTCATTATCGCCCACTCTCTTGCGGACAATATAATTATAATCACTGTTTGCACGGGCATCATCAAGCGCTATGGTAACAACCTTCTCGCCGTCCTCATCCTCAAATTCATAACCTTCGCCGCCTGCATCAGTTCTCCATCCCCAGACATTCCAGCCCTCATAGTCGCCGTCCTCTCTGTGGAAATGAATCTTTAATGTAATCTTGTTATTATCTGCAAATACTTTGCTGTCAAATGTCACTTTGTCACTGCCTGATGCTGCTGTCAATGTGACCGTCGTTCCCTCAAATGTCTCCTCTACCAAAAGGGTATTGTTTGTCTCATCGAGTTTTACGCCGTCAACAGCTTCTGCCTTATAGGTTACATCTACCTTTGTTCTTGTGCCGTCTTCTGCCATCTTGACTAACTGCGCTGGGAGTGAAAGCGCTTTTCCCTTGATGACTTTCAGCTCTGGTGCCAGCAGTCCTTCTGAGAAAGAAGATGGAACCAAGATCACCGTACCGCCTTCTGCTGCTGCCGGAATCGTCATTTCGATCTTGCCGTCCGTGATCTCATAGATCGTATCTTTGCCGTCTTTGGTCTTGGCATACAAATCTTTGTATGCACTGACACCCTTATCATTTACAGGAATCGTAATGGTCTGTGCCTCTGCCTTGATGTTCATTCCTACATAAATTGTCTCACCGTTATAGCTTCTGGATACAACATCGTAACCTGATGCATCTGACATTGCGACTGCCTGTCTGTCGCCTTTTGCAAAGAGCGCAGTGTACTGATTTCTGATTTTCAGCAGTGTGTTGTAGTGGCTGTATACACTGTTCTCTGCTGTCGCATTTTCCCAGTCAAAATTATAACGATTGGACTGATATGGATAATTATTTTCTCCTGTCTGTCCAGCTTCCTCACCATAGTAAATGACGGGCTGTCCTTTTGCCGTGATCTGGAGTGTCGCTGCTACCAATGCTGCTGCGTCTGCTGCGTTCTGCTCCCATTTCTGATCAATCAGGTTCTGCTTAAATCCAACCTCATCATGGCTGCTTAAAAACTGTCCTGTCATATAGGTGTTATTCAGTGTCTTATTTCTGTCTCTCAGGTTATTTTCGATAGATGAAATATTGCCTTTGACAAAATCCGTAGCATAGTCATTAAAATTAAAGTCCAGCACAGAATCCATCTGTCCGCTTCCCAGCGAACCGCCGTTCCAGCTATGTCCTGCACCATAGTACTCACCGATCATCTTAAATTCAGGATTTTCCTGAGTCAGCGCATTCTTGAATGCATTCCATGTCGTGCTGTCCACATGCTTTACTGTATCCACGCGGAAGTAGTCGATGTCGTAGTTCTTCATCCACGCTACCTGCCACTCGACAAGCTGATTTCTCACTTCCTCATTCTCTGTCAGGAAATCAGGAAGTCCTGACAAAGATGCCTGCTGATCGCTGCCGCTCACCTGCTGGCTCTCGTCACGAATCATCTGAATAGCATTGTCTTCCTCATCTTTGAGAAGGTTGTTGAAATAGTTCTCCATGCCATATCCTGCATGGTTGAGCACGACATCGACCATAATCTTGATGCCCTTCTTGTGCGCCTCGCTGATCAAGGTCTCAAACTCTGCCTCCGTACCAAGCGCCGGGTCGAGTTTCGTAAAGTCACTTGCCCAATAGCCGTGGTACGATGCATTAAACGGAACATCCCCTGTGCCATCGTCAACGGTGACACCTTCAATGTTGTCCACAATCGGGGTAATCCAGATCGTGTTGATCCCTAATTCTTTCAGATAATCCAGCTTTGCGGTGACACCTGCAAAGTCACCGCCATGATATAAACCATCATTTTCCCCATAGGTATTGGCGCCGTTTGCGTCATTGTTTGCTGAATTGCCGTCATAGAATCGGTCTGTCACCATGAAGTAGATCACGGCTTCATCCCAGTCAAAGCTGTCACCAGTTTTACTCACCACCTCAACCTTTACCGAGGTCTCTATCTTGGTATTATAGAAATCCCTCACCGTAATCGGAAGTTCATAGGTTCCTGTTGCCACGCTCTCCCGCACGGACAAGGTGACTGCCAACAGCTCCGGATCAATATACATCTTGCTGCTCATGCCAAGCGCTGATGCGTCCACATATGCCTCTCTGATGCGTCCAGTTACCGCTACGCCGTCCTTGCCGCTCAATTCAAGAGACAGGACATTGTTCTGTGTATAGCTCATCGTATCTGAGGACAGGGATGCCTTGACTTCCTCCACTCTGCCAAAGGCAGGCTTCTTATCGTAGATTCCCTTTCCGTATACATACCAAAGTTCTGCGGTATCCTCGCCGGATGTAATCGCATAAGTCCGGTCTGCATCTTTCTTCGTCTTTCCAGCTTTGGGTCTGCCGTTCATACCGATCTTTTTGTACGGAACTTTGATGTTGAGCGTCAGCCACTGGATACCGTTCTCCTCATCGTCAAGCATTTCTTCGAATAAATAGGGCTTGCCTGAACCGCTGCTGGCATTGCCGTTCCAGATCAAAATGTCTGGTTCTTCCAGCACAGGCTCTGCCACTGCCGGATTGTAATAGTGAATGGTGTATTCATATACTTTGGAAGAATCCTCGCCGATGGTGAAGAGGCTGTTCTTTCCGCCAAATCCATCATCTGCGATCAAGTCATTATTCGGGTCTGCAATCCAGTTCTTACTGCCATCTATGATCTCAATATATTTGTATGTATAGTCTCCTGGCAGCAGGCTGTCAAACGTATATGTCAGAAGTCCCTCTTCATTCCTCATCATAACCGCTGCGTCCGGCGACTCGGGATTTTCATTCCAGCCATTCATACTGCCAGCCACCAGCACGGTCTCCACATCACTCTCCAGATAAAATGTTGCAGAGTATTCCTTGATCTCCGGGCTTAGCAGTGTCTTGATGCTAATCGTACTGTTTCCATTATTTTTATTGTCATTATTCGGGTCAATCGTCCACTGTTTTTCTTCCTTTACAACAACAAACTTATATTCGTAATCCCCGCGCTGCAGCTTGGTCGTATAGGTAAAGATTCCGTCCTCGCCCTTTACCATCTTGATCGCGTTCTCGGCATCGGCATCTGCTGTCCAGCCATTCATCGATCCTGCGATCAGCACGGTCTCCGCGGAATTGTTCATATAGCGGAATGTCACTGTATTTTTCTCTATGTGCGGGCTTACAGGCTCGGTATTCCATCCCGTTGCGCCGGTGTCATCCACCCACGCCCAGAATTCATAGGTATCTGCTGTAAATTCGGATGCCGGAATCTTGATATCACTTGTCTGTGATCCATTGTTGTTATTATTAAAAATAATGCCCAGTTCTTTTGTCTTATCCACACCAGAAAGTTCTACAACAAAGTTCCCATCCTCATCTTTCTCCGTAACAGGATCTCCGGGCCATTCTGTTCCTGGCAAGCCGCCTCCCCAATGATGAAATGCCACTTCTTCCCAGCCATGTAAATTCTTGAAGTGCACCTTAACCGTCACGGTCTCCTCGGCGTCTGCTGTGATCTGTTCTGTCTCAAGTTCTGTTTCTGTCTCGGTCACAGTTGCCGTCTCGGTCTCCGTTGCCGCTTCGGTCTCGGTCATTGTCTCAACGGTCTCAGTCGCCTCTTCCGTCTCGCTTGGCTTTACCGTCTCCGTTGTCTCTTCCGTCTCGCTTGGCTTTACGGTTTCGGTCGTTTCTTCTGTCTCATTTGGCTTTGCCGTCTCGGTCGCCTCTTCCGTCTCGCTCGGCTTTGCCGTCTCGGTTGTCGATTCCGGCTCGCTTGGCTTTGCGGTCTCGTCTGACGCTGGTGTCTCGCTTGGCTCAGGTGCCTCGCCCGACTCTTGTGCTCCACTTTCTGGTGCTGCACTCGACTCGGGCGCCTCACTGGCGGCTTGGGCTTCGTCAGACGTTTCTGTCTCTGCGGACACTTCTGCTGCTTCTGTCTCTGTTTGAAGCGCCTCTGTGGACAGTTCTGTCTCATTCTCGGCTGCATAAACTGTCGAAAGCGCAGGCTGTACATTGGTGAGCACCATCGCAAAGATCAGAATATAACTTACGATACTGCCTGCAATCCTGCGTTTCCTTTTACTAAATTTGTTATTCTTTTCCATACAATCAACCTTCCCCTGATAGATTTAATGAATTTCCTGGTACAATTCAACTGCTCTCTTAGCTGCTGTCTTTTTGACGCATATCCTTTCCCCCTTCCTGTTAAAAAAATGATTCTATGAAAAACGAACCTCCGAAAAACAAACTTTCGAAAAACAAATATTCGCTTAATTTTCTTAAAATCACTTTTAAAAATTGTTAAATCTTTACTTTTATTAAGAATATTCCCAGTTCATCAATTTGTCAATACAAACACGAATTTTTACGAAAAAAATATTATTTTTTATCCCAAATGCACAATATCACCCTCTATTATATATACATTTTGCCGAAACCAAATCAGATTCTTATAGTACATTTTTACACTTTGTATCTTTCTATAGTACACCTCTTTTCAAGCAACGAGATAAGATTTGACACCCGTTTACGCAAAAAGGAATCCCCTGATAAGAGGATTCCTTCTTACTGCTTTAACTCATGTGCTAATCACTTCTGTTTGTTCATATTGTCTACCATTTCATTTTTCTCGCTGTAATCTTAAATGTTCCTGTCTTCGTTCCACCGTATTCACCAAGTCCGTGAATTGTAATCTTTGCAGTGCCCTTCTTCACATTGTTGGTATATCCTACGATTTCGTATTCACTGTTTTTTAATGTCCTGATCTGACCATTTACCTTGATGGTCACTTTGATATCTGCTGCTTCCGGCTTGATAGCTTCGCCAGTATACTGTTGAGGAGTCACCGTGATCTTTGCTTTGGACAGATTCCTGTCATCTGCAATAATTCTAAAGAATGCAGCTGTCTCGCCTTCATAACTGCCTTTCCCCCTTACGACTGCCTTGACGGTCGTTCCTGTTGTCGGTGTACTCTCGATCTTCGTGTCATCTGCCAGCGTATAAGATACAATATCGTAGTCTGTCCCTTTCTTCAATGCCTTTCCATCCAGATCCATGACAGACAGTTTTGTTTTTTGGTACTTCTTCGCATTCTTCTCAATGACATCCGATGCTGTAACAGTCAGGTTTTCAAGCTGTTGTCTGCTAACCTTGAAGGTCGTAGTCACAGTGCCTTTATAGTTTCCTTTTCCTTTGATCACGACACTTGCAGTTGCACCAACTTTCCTGTTATTTTTATAAGATAGTGTGTAATCCGTCCCCTGTATCAGCCTGGTTCCGCTATAGACTGCGTTCAAATCCACATCTGTCAACCTGCTGCCATTTTTTGAATAGGGCGCTGTAATATTGGACGCATACTGGAATTTTCCATTTGCATTTTCCTTGATATCAAATGCTGCAATCTTGAATGTCTTTCTGACAGTTCCTGTGTAACCTCTCATTCCCTTGACAATCACGGTTGCGGTGCCTGCCTCTATATTATTCTGATATGATACCGAATAATCTGTACCTTGTCTGAGTCCGCTGACAGTCACAGCAGGACGCTGCTCTTTTCCGGTATATACCAGATTTGATGCATTGCTCAACTGGACATTCTTTGCTTTGAGCGCTGTTCCTGTAATCTTAAATGAAGCAGTCTTTTCTCCTACGTATTTAACTTTTGTTCCTGTGATGGTCACAGTCGCTGTCTGACCTGCTGCCGTGTTATTGCTGTATCTCACCGTGTAGTCTGTACCCTCGGTCAGTGTCGCTCCTTTGTATGTCACTGTAACTTTCGGTTCGACTTTTTGCTTCTTATCGTCGTATTTTTGGCTTGGTATTTTCTTAATTTTCACTTTGCTCATCAAGATCTGGTCTGCACTGGCAACGATGAACTCCGCTTTCCTGCTGCCGGTGTAATTGCCGCTGTCTGCCGCCTTTACTTCCACCTCATAGATTCCTGGTGTTGTGTATCTGCCAGTCTGCGCAACAATTACATAATCTTTATGCAGCTTTAATTTCACGCCGTCCCGAATCACTTCTGGATTTGGCATGACAGGCTTGCCATTCTTCGACACCGTCACTGCTGGAATTGATACAGCAATATCCTCGTCCCTGAGATCCTTTTTCAGTATCCTGAACGTTTTCTCCACGCTGTCTGCATAGTTGCCTTTTCCCTTGATGACGATGGTTGCAGTTCCTGCATTGGTATTATTTTTGTAAGTGAGCGTGTAGTCTTTGTTTAAACTGAGTAGTGTCTTGCTGTCATATACCTTTACTTCCGGGCGCAGTGCCTTTCCGGTATATACAATATCCTCGATGTCCTCCACCCAGAACCCGTCCTTCACGATGACAGAAGGCTCATTTTTTACCAGTCCATCGAATGCCTCCTGCAACGCATTTTTCGCATTGTCAATCTCTGACTGTGTTGCGTTGGATTGCCCTGCAGTCTCTCTTGCCTTTGCCAACGCCTCTGCAAAAACATTCCATGATTCCTCTGTATACGCATCTTTGTTTAGCGTCTCATATGCGGTGATAAGTTTCTTGAGTTCTGTGGCATCTGGACCTGTGACAGGTGTTGATGGCTGTTGCTTTGATTTCAGGTTGTCAAATGCCGCTTTGAGACGCTCATATGCTTCATCTACTTCCTCCTGTGCCGCTCCGGCATTGGATGCAGTCTCTTTTGCGGCTGTAAGCGCCTCTGCGAATGGTTTCCAGCTCTCCTCGGCGTAATCGTCCTGATTGAGGTTTTCGCAGGCTTCGATTTGTTTGTTGAGCGTGGAAAAGTCGGTAGGAAGTTTCGTCTCCAGTCCTTCTTGTGCTGTCTTTAATTGATTTGCAGCCGTATTTATTGTTGACTGTGTTGCGTTTTCATCCGCTGCTACTGTCTTTGCTGCTTCCAAAGCATCTTTGAAAGCTTTCCAGCTCTCATCCGTATACTCACCTTGTTCCATTTTTTCACAAGAAGCTATTAATTCCTGTAATGCCGTAATATCTGCCTTATCCGAAATCAGCTCAAAAACAGCACTGACCATAACATTCCCATTCGGCATAGAAAAACTTTCTTCTGTTGCTTCTACTATCGTATCTTTATAAGTCAAAACAGCCATTTTGCCTGTTTCATCATAGGTCGATATTCCATGTGTATCAGGCAGAATTGCTCCGTTGACCTGTTTCCCAGAAACAGTCAGTTTTGAGAGCTTATACCCTGTGTCCGGCGTTACAGTCACTTTGATCTTCTCGCCGCCAACTGCTCTGGTGCGGTTCACTGCCACGCTTCCTGTGCCCTGCGCTATATCCTTATCAACTACAACATCAAACGTGCCATACAGATACAAATCATCAATGGTTCCCCATGCACCGCCTTCTGTTGAAATGACATGCATTCCCACTTCCAGATAATCGCCTTCTTCGACGATAATATCTGTAATTTCTGGATTCTGCCAATTTTTGTGTCCATCTAAAGAACAAAACTTTTCATATTTTGCCTTCTCTTCTCCATCTGCATTATATACCGTCGCAATTGCATATTGCAGGTCAACAGATGCAGCACCGCCGCCTTGTATGTATCCTCCAAATGTATAACTGCCCGCGTCAAGATCTCTTATGATCTGTTTCGCCGTAAAATTTATTTTACCTTCACTCCAAAAATGCAGTGCATAAGTTCCATTCCGCGGATCGTCCTTCGTGCGTTCTGCGAGTTCTGATATCACCCAGACAGACATATCACTGTCCTCAAAGCCTGGATTTGACAGCATATTCTCTCCAACAGGCATTTTCACCGTGATCATCAAAGTAACTGCATAGTACTTTGTCTGAGGCGTTCCATCCTCCAATGTATAATCACATTTCACCTGTCCCCTGACTTTGAATACACCCTGCTGTTCCGTACTGACTTGAGCCTGATCTTCCTTATTCCATTCAATAGGATACGCTTTCGTGCTATGATCATTGAATGTTACCATCGTTGTTTCTGGATATTCGATTGTCTGATCTATCTCTACTGTGCATTCCAAATCCCGTTCAACTTCCATCACTGCCAGATCTGCTACTGCACCCGTTCTGATATAATTATAAATATTTGCTGTTGGTAGTGCATATCCATCAAAGTCAAACCATGACTGATTGTCTATCGCACTGCCGCCATACCACTTTCCAGCATCTTCAGGGTCGTATTCTGCCGAATAGCTTGACGCCCATCCAGAACCGTATTTTTCCCATACTTCTTTATTTTTGTCATATAATTCTTCGTTGATCTTTCCTTCTTCATCATATACATAATAAGGTGAAATCCATGCCGGCTCCCAGTAAAATACACCAATACTGCTGCCTGCCGTCACACCCTCCTCATGATTGACTGCATTCGTCGCATACACGACATCTCTAAGCTCATCTGCCTGTCCCTGAAGGGAAATTCCATATGCTGTAGGCAGATT
Organism: Lachnospiraceae bacterium; assembly: GCA_009774345.1. Classification (GTDB taxonomy): domain Bacteria; phylum Bacillota; class Clostridia; order Lachnospirales; family Lachnospiraceae; genus COE1. Next base: position 21,691 of record VSNR01000034.1, read on the forward strand.
TTTGCCTTTTGCCACGGTATTGCCATGTCCGTCTCCGTCATCCCATGTCGTTGCCCAGGACGTCTCTGCCACCATGACTTTTTTTCCATAAGTTTTTGCTACATGTGCCAATACTTTAGTCAAATTATCTGTCGTCCCATGCCAGAACGGATAATAAGAGCTCGCAAATACATCATAGTCCACAGCATTCTCATCTAAGTTTTTTGCGATCGCTGCATAACTTCCAGACCGCTCTGGATTCGTAAAATGCAGTGCTACAAGACAATTCTCATCAAATGCTCTCACTGCTTTGCTTCCGGCATTAAAAATCTTTGCTCTGTTTTCCCAAGCTGTCTCGCCACAGATTCCGTTTGTCGTCTCGTTTCCTACCTGCACCATACCGACATTCACGCCATAGTCTCTAAGCTCATTCAAACTGCTCAGCGTGTAATCATACACTGCTTTTTCCTTTTCCTCAATTGACAGCCCTTCCCATGCTTTCGGTGCCTTCTGTTTGCTTGGGTCCGCCCAGAAATCAGAATAATGAAAATCAATCAAAACCTTCATGCCTGCATCTGTTGCCAATTTTCCAAGTTCTTTTGCTTTATGCAAATCAGAGTTGCCGCCGCCATATCCGTTTCCGCTGCCATTCTCCTCATAAGGATCATTCCAGACACGGATACGAACCCAATTCGTGCCACCGTTGTATAAATATTTAAAAAATTCTGCATCTGACAGCACATTGCCGTCCTCGTCCTTAAAGACAGTTCCGCTTTCTCGCAAAGCATAATAAGAAGATAAATCAGCTCCCGTGATAAAATCATCCGCCAAGGGCACCGGCTGCACATTGACTTCCGCATCGACACTGGCGCGGGGAATCAATGCATCTATCGCTTTCTGCAATGCATTGTAGGCTGCCTCTATCTCTTCAAGATCTGGTTTTTCTTTGGAAAGCACTGTCTCAGCACCTTCCAGTGCCACGCTGTACTTCTCCCAGCTTGCAGGTCTGTAGTCCTCTTCCTTGTACTCCTTTTTTGCCTTGTCAACAAGTTCCTGCAACATGTCCGCTGTCACTTTGCCATCGAGCTCCGCCGACTCTATGGAATCATAAAGAGTGTTATTTTTGACAAATACACTTCCATTCGTTCCTGCTGCATCAATGATTGCCCGATAAATCTCATTATTTTCCCAAAAGCTTATTTTGTCCAAGCCTTCATTTTCTACCAGAGATCTATGTTCCGTCGTTCCGTCTTTTATTGTCTCTGTTCCAATCTGTATAATAAATCCATCTCCAGCATTTCCTTTGCCGGCATCTGCACCGACCTTCACCGGGAGCGAATACCAATTATCATAGCCTTGATTCACATCTGCATCTGTGACTTCTTCAAACAGATATGCATTATAAAACTCCTCAGTCGCTCCTTGTAACAGGTTGATGGTGTCTTTGGTAGAGCTAACGTAATCTTTATTCCATGTTGATAAATACAGATGGTGTTTCTCTGTCTCGGTGTCTGTATCTTTATACGGTGTCAGTGCCTCGGAATAATAGTATAGAGTGGCTGCTAGGATCTCTGGATCTTCGCCTGGATCTTGTGATTCTGCTTCGTCGATAGATGCATACCCCACATTATTCTTAAAAGCACTATATTTTTTAGAAAGTATATCTATATATATCTCTGGAAAATGTGCTCCATCATATTGCAACATAGGATTTTGAACATTCGTGGATTTAAATACAGCAAAACCACCTTTGCTTCCAGAAGATGAAACTGTTTCCCCTGTGACTGTAAATTCAATATTGAACCATCCGGGATGCTCACTTACTTCTTTCATCTTATATACAGGATTTGCACCGGGATTATTCCAACCTCCCCATGATTCAATTAACGGATTTTGTTCTGGATTATCTAAGATGATATTTTCTCCCCATTTATAAAAACCTAATTCACCATTCTCTCCTAAGTCTCCTGCATAAATTTGGAGATTCACTTTTACATCTTTAAAAGTATCATCTTTATCATCTGGATTTTTGCCTTCTGCTTCCTCAATAGATGTATAACCAACATAATCTTTAAAAGTATTATATTTCCCAGTCAGTAAATCTAAATATCTTTGTGCATCGTCCTCCCATCCATCAAATTTAATAACAGAATCTGTCTCCGTTGTCTTATAGACTTTAAATCCATTTTTGCTCCCATTTTTATCTACTGTTTCATCCGCAATTGTAAACTCAATACTATACCATCCTGAATGTCCTTCTACAGAATCCATCTTATAAAGAGGGGTATCATTGCCTTGCCATGATTCAATTTCCGTATTTTGCTCTGGTTTATCCAACGTAATACTGCTTCCCCATTTATAAAAACCTACTTCCTCCGCCTCTGATAACTCTCCTGCATAAACTTGAAGCTTTACATGAACATCTTTAAAAGTATGTGTTTCATCATTAGGTTCCTGCGCCTCTGCTTCTTCTATAGAATTGTATATTGCTCCACTCTTATATGCACAATTCTCACCTGCGCTAAGTTTATTATAAACTTCTTCAACATTTGAATAAATCTTTTTGTTTCCTTCTCCAGTACTTTGATTGTGTGTATAAACATCAAAACCATAGGATGTTCCTGTCTTGGAATCATCATAAGTCACTGAAATACTATACCATCCATCACGACCTGATATTGCAGTCATTGGATAAGCATCTCCTGCATCCCAAAAATACCAGTCCTCAGCAGGATCAGACTTGCCACTTGTTCCCAGCATCTGTCCATTGCCATCTTTCCAGAAATTGACAGCAATTTTATCACCTTCGACCACTTCCAAGTCACCGACATACAGATAAAAAATAGCCTCTGTTGTTGATTTACTATCCGCTCCTGGACGAATCGTTTCTGTTATTGTCTCCTCCTCTTCAATCTCAATATTCTCCTGCGTACTTGTTACTGCCTCAACTTCACTTTCTTCACGCTCCGAAGTCGTCACTTCTTCCTCGCTCGAAGCATCACTCTTCTGTGTCTCCTCCGTACGCGCTTCCTCGCTCGAAGCATCACTCTTCTGCGTTTCCTGCGTACTCTCTTTCACGGTATTTGTCTCTGCTGCATCTGTATGGATTTCTTCCTTTTCAGACAATGCGTCTGCCGTCTCATGGTCGCTCTCAGACTCAATGCTTTCCGTCTCACGCACAGTCTCGGCGTCTTCCTCCGCTTTGCTTTCTGTTTCCAGTGTCTCGTCTGTCTCCTGCGTCTGTTCGTACGCTGCCGCATACGCTGACAATTCCGGCACAGAAACACCCGAAAACAGCATCGCAGCGCACAGGATACCACTTAGACTCTTTCGCAGAAACTGTTTCACACTTTTTCTCATTTGCTACCTCCTTTTCTCAACAATTTATTACAATGACTTGTTCCGCGCAACTGTATTATTGTGCAATCTGTCTAGCGCAACTGTTGCGCAATCGGTTGCGCTTTGTATATGATTACATTATATATGTTTGCATTTTATTTTGCAAGCGGAATTTGTATGGTCTATATGCCGACCTTTTCATCTAATTTTAGTGCAAAAGTACCAAAAAGGCACAAAAATAGGAGTACGCCTTATTTACGTACTCCGTATCTGCATCAAAATGCTTGCTTGATCTCCTTAAAATGCTTCATAGCGCTCCTGTCATCAAGTGAGATTCAATCCCCAGTTACACCACCGCCTCCACAATCGTCCTGTCTCCAACCTGAATTTCCTTGACACCAATTTCTTTCTTCTTATTAAAGTTAAAGCTGAGCATATAACCTTTCTTAACATGATACGCATCAAGATACGCCGCAAGCTGCTGCTCTCCCCGCTCATTGTACTCGCTGCCGCGCCAGATTTTGAGCTCGATAATAAACTGCTCTCCCAGATAGTCTACAATCACATCGGTGCGTCTTGCATCCCTTGTCTGTGCCTCCACATAGTAATTGCCGGTGCCGTTGATGACAGGTTTCAGATATAACAAAAAGAATTTTCGGCCGTAATCTTCGATAAATTTCATGTCCCTGCCGCCGTAGACATCATTGAAATGAACGACAAACTTTTCAAGCAGACGCTTCATGTCCAGCCGACCGTCCTCCCGGAAAAATTGATTCATATGGTCCTGCGCATCGCGGTAGGATTCACTTTTGAGCGCTTCCTTTGTGATAAAGGTGCTGAGCAGCTTCATCTCAAACATGCGGTTTGCCACTGCCACCTGTCCATTTACCTCTTTCAAAAAGCCGAACATCTTCCCGATATTGATCGGCTTCACATCCACCTCGAACGGTATGCGGTTTCCTCTGTACAGGATGCTCTCGATCATTTCATTTAAGTCCTGATACAGATCGAGCTGCTTGACCATGCTCTCAAATAGCGGCGTGCTTTCTTTTAAGATCGCTTTCACCGCTTCCGAAACGCCCTTTGCAGACCACGCCTGCTGTGCTGCAAGCGTCTCATCAATGTATTTGCAGATCGACGATACCAGCACTGGATAGCCTGATGTATAGGCATAGATTTCTTTTGCAATGGTCTGTATATCCATTCCGGTATGATGATCTGCCTCGTACTCCTCGAGCATGGTTGCGATCTGTTCTGTTGAAAAGCTCATGTCGATATCAAAATTTGCTGCGATATTCCAGGGGCTGTTGTATTGGTGAGCTGCGTCTGGACGGATTTTCAACTTCAAATTTTTGATATCATAGACGCCCGCTAAAATAACAGAATGAAAAGTTGGCGCTTTATCACGCTTTAAATAATACGCTCTCAACTGCGCCAGAAAGTCGATAAAGACCTGATTGTTGCTCGCGCTGTCCACCTCGTCGATCATCAACACGATTGGGCGCGGACTGATTTTACATATATGGCTCAATTGCACAAAGAGCTGCTTCAAGCTGATCGCATCAGTCGTCAGAAGTTCTTTCAACGGTTTTAATAACACTCTTTTGTCCACTTCATCGCCGTTCTCTATCGCTTCTATTAAAAGTTCCACAAACGCCCGTGCAAATGTCGAGGCATCCGTAAAGTCTTCTGTCCCAATCTGCTGAAAATCAAGTGACAACACCTCAAATTCATCCTTTAAATAGCGTTCCAAGGCGCTTAACGTTGTCGTCTTGCCATACTGGCGCCCTTTGTTGATGACAAAATAACTGCCATCATCCACATATTTTTCCTTGATTTTTTTGATACGGTCATCAAGCCTTATCATATAATGTCTCTCTGGATTACAGGAACCGGTTATATTAAATCGACGCTTCATTCAAAATGCCTCCTCCATAAACATACATCCGCTTTGAACCCTATTCAAATACACCATTTCAGCACCCACAGCGCACTTCTTCTTTGCAGCCAATCAGATATTCCTTCCCCCGGAATGCAAACCCATACTTTTTGATCTGATCGGGTGTAAATCCCTTGGATACCAACTGCGCCTCATAGTGCTTCTCATCAATCTGAGACAAGGCATTGGCGACTGTTTAGGGTGTCGTACTCGTCTAATAAGACAATAACTTTCTCATCATAATACCGTTCAAGATAACTGCACAGACGATTTATAGATATAATTGCTGTCTTATCATCCATATCATCCCTGACAGACTCAAAATACCTTCTATCCTCATCCTGAAATATTTCTGATGCCATGATCTCTCTATACCCGCTGTACAGATTGGTGATGATCTGCTTGATTCCAGTTTTCATCGCCTCTATATTTCCTGTCTTGATCGGCGCAAAACTCATAAATATCACTGGAAACGCCCCTTGCAGATGTCTGTATTTATACGCCCCCTCGGATGATTTTTCCTCCCATATGGAGAGCCCCTCAAACAGATCGCCCCTGCCCGCATACCGCTTCGAGAAAAAACATTCCAGCATACTCATGTTGAGCGTCTTGCCAAACCGGCGCGGACGCGTGATCAGTGTCACTGCTGAACCGTATTCCAGCCATTCGATGATCAATCCTGTCTTATCTATATAAAACTTCTGCTCCTCCATCAGTGTGTCAAACTGCTGTATGCCCAAATTAACAATCATACTTCTGCCCATATCCGCACCTCCATGAAATTTTACCTACTTGTTTATAGTATACACGACGCGCCTGTTTTCCACAATACAATCATTCCATGCCAGTTATTTTTATATTCAAATATAATTACGCGCTAAAATGACGGGGACTGCACAATGCAGCCCCCGCCGTGGAATCCTGTTTTAGTGTATTTTCACACTCTTTGTCACTTCTCCTGTGAAGTCGTTCTTTCCTTTGATGGTCACTTTGATCTTGTTTTTGCTCGCGCTGCCATAGATGGGCTTCTCATAGTCTGCGCCTTCTTTTAAGGTGCGTTTGCTGTAAGTCAGAGTGAGATTTCCCTGCGTGCCCTTTA
>VSNR01000340.1 GCA_009774345.1 Lachnospiraceae bacterium
TGTCGTGGGCTCGGATATGTTTATAAGAGACAGTATTTTTTGCTGCTTCGTACAGGGAAGCCTGCGGAGGCCAATATGGCGTTAAAGATGGAGTATCTGGGCAATTTTTTGTTCTACTTCTTCTTTATCAAGTTTATTCTTTCATATATGCAGATTGATGTGAGGCATCGGTGGGTCAGGGTTTTTACACATCTGTGGATGCTGTTTGAGGTTGCAGTGATCGCAGTGGTATGGGATGATACGAGGCGGGAGGAGATGTTTGCACATCATGATCTCGAGGTGGATTCCCAGTTTGGATACCACTTTTTTAATATGCAGGGCGGTATCGTATACAAAGTCCGGTACGGTTTTTTGCTGGGATTTCTGCTGGTGCTGATCGCGTATATGATTATCAAGAGAGTACATATCAGAAAGCAGGGAGGAGATGAAAAGCATAATCTGTCGCATCTGATTGTCGCGAAGTTTGTCATTATCATCCCGCTTATCATGGAAATAGTATTTCGGTTCAGTTTTGAGTTTGTGCCAGTCTTTTCCTCCATTGCGGTGCTGCTTATCATTCTGAGCGTGGTTGAGGGAGATATTTTCAGTGTCCTCGATATCGGGCGCGGCTGGGTGATTGAAAATTTTGATTCCGTGTTTATGATAGTCGATAGTACCTATGGGTATCTGGATGCGAACAAGTTTGCAAAGGAGCAGTTTGAGGAGCTTGCGGACATTCACAAGGGCGAGAAGCTTTCCGGCAGGCTCATAGACTTATTTCTGTCAGAAAAGACGGAGATGGTGATCGGTGAAAGACATTATGAGAAATTTATCAAGGAACTGACCGTAAAGGATAAAGTCCGGGGATACTGTCTGATTATGCTCAATGTGACAAAACGGTATAACATGATGGAAGAATTAAAGGAGGCGAAGCTTCGCGCCGAGGAGGCAAACGAATCCAAATCGAATTTCCTCTCCAATATGTCACATGAGATTCGTACGCCCATGAATGCCATTGTCGGCATGACAGAGATCTTACTTCGAAGCGATCTCTCAGACCAAGACCGGGGATATTTGATGAATATCAAAAATTCGGGGGCATCCCTGCTCACCATTATCAATGACATCCTTGACTTTTCCAAGATTGAGTCTGGAAAGCTTGAAATCATAGAGGAGGAGTACGAGCCGATGTCCATGCTCAGTGATCTCAGCATGATTTTCCTGAATCGGATTGGCGACAAGCCTGTAGAGCTGATCTTTGACATAGACAGAAATCTTCCGAATAAACTGTATGGAGATGCTCTGCGCATCAGGCAGGTTATAATCAATATTGCAAACAATGCAATCAAATTTACAGCCGCCGGCTATGTGAAGCTTGCGATTCAGATGGCGCCAGCGACAGAAGAGAACATGGTAAATCTAAATATTTCCATTGAGGATTCGGGACAGGGTATCAAGCCGGAAGATCTGGATAAACTCTTTGGTTCGTTCCAGCAGGTTGACACGAAGAAAAACAGAAATAAAGAGGGAACAGGGCTGGGGCTTGCCATCTCCAAGCAGCTTGTAGAAACGATGGGCGGACAGATTGGCGTGCGGAGTGAGTACGGCAAAGGCAGTGAATTTTACTTTCATATACCACAGCGCGTGATCGGTGATCAGGTTGCTGCCGCGGTGAGGGAAGATGCGGTTCTTCATGAGCCAGTGGTGGTGAGCGGGCATATGAAGGATGGGCGGACACTAGCGCAGTTAAAAAAACTCATAGAAGGGTATGGATTCAGGTTTGTGGACTGTTATGAGGCGCGCAGCCGCAAAGATAAGGTGGATTATTTCTTTGTGGATGAAGCTGTCTACCGGGGGATTAAAGATTCGATTGAGGAGTATTTTGTCTCAACCGGAACAGAGCTGTGTGTGCTTCAAAATCCGATGCGGGAGGCAGTCTGGGATGATCAGGCAACCGTGGTCAACAAGCCGCTCTACACGCTTAATTTCTGTCAGGTCATCAATCATGAGACGACAGCCGCGTTTGTCGAGACGGATAATGTGATGAATTTCACCGCACCGCAGGCACAGATTCTGGCGCGATGGCAATCAAGTATCTCTCGACAAACAGACCTGATCTGGTGCTGCTTGACTATGAAATGCCCATCGTGGACGGCAGGCAGGTGCTTGGCATGATACGGAGTGAGTCGGAGTTTTCCGATATTCCAGTCATTTTTCTGACCAGCAAGGGAGACAAGGAGAGCGTGATGCAGGTCATGGATCTCAAACCAGACGGATATCTGTTAAAGACCATGCCGCCAGAGCAGATCAAACAGTCTATTGACACCTTCTTTCAGAGGAAAAAGGCATACCGCAATTCTATTTAAT
>VSNR01000341.1 GCA_009774345.1 Lachnospiraceae bacterium
ATAATATACTTATTTTGCGGAAGGATAATAAAACGCTGTAGCCTTTATTACAGTTTAAGATAGGTTGTAGCTTTTTTTATTTTGGGCAGGAGAGCTATTTGTTTTCCGGTGTTTCATAATTCCTTATTTTCGGAAATGAATAACAAATCGTCCTTCCTTTAATGGTTATTTATACATAGTGCTAGCACCATGTAATAAAGGTGGACAAGGGGAAATTGGATTATTTCCGAATAACATTTCAAAAATAGCAACAAAAACACGCCGAGAAATCGTTGGAGCGATAAAAAATGTAGGGCATGGCAGTTGCTATGCCCTGTATTTTATAGTAGCAAATAAAGAGTGAGAGTGATATAATCAAAAGCAAATACTTGTGGATTTTGAGCAGAATTAATATAGAGAAATTAGACTTTTATTATACAGATAAGGAAATGGAGAATATGGATAATATTTATGAAGAAATTCGACTTATTGATAATATTTTACAAGCTGAGGATTTTATAAGATTACGCATACAAGCAGGATTTGTTGAAATACCAGTGGAGCATGCTCGAAAGGCTTTGCGAAATGGTTTAATGAATGTTTCTGCCATATATAATGGCGAACTTGTTGGAATGGGGAGACTTGTTGGAGATGGTGCTATGTATTGGTATCTTCAGGAAATAATAATTTTACCCCAATTTCAGCGAAAAGGTATTGGCACAATGATTGTGAATCACTTAGTTGATTATGCAAGAGAAAATTCTGCTACTGGAAAATTTACAACAATCGGAGGCGTTTCAGCCAAAGGAAAAGAACCATTTTATGAGAAAATGGGATTTGAGGTTATCTCAAATGGGATTAAAAAGATGATAGAGATTGAATAAACAAAAAGTGTGGGATAACTAAGTGATATTTATCACAAGATTTTCTTGTGTTTATATAGATATTTTCATGTAAAGGAGATGATGTGATATGAAAAATAATGGTAGTTGTATTCAAACACGGAGGGTGACTATAATTTAGCTCTCCGTAGACAATAAGGAGAGATTGATGAATATAATAAATTTTGAAAAAAAGCATGTTAAGGAAGCAATGGAAATTGCCCTTGCAAATTATAATGATGAGCGGCAATATGTAAAAGAATTGCCACAAGTGTGTGATATTCCTGACTTAAACGGTTTTGCCGAAAATGGATTGGGTGTTGCTGCATTTGAAAATGAAAAGATGATAGGGTTCTTGTGCTGTTGTGAACCTTTTGACAATGCGTTTCGTGCCACCGATGTGAGAGGGATTTTTTCTCCTATGGGCGCAAATGCAGCCGTTTCTAAAAACCGCCCCCAAATTTATACAGCCATGTATCAAGTGGCAGCAGAAAAATGGATAAAGACAGGGGCAGTTTCCCATGCAATCTGCTTGTACGCCCACGATGAAGAGCTTCAACAACAGTTTTTCCGTTATGGTTTCGGTTTGCGCTGTTTAGATGCTATCCGTCCGATGGAATTGATTAATTGTGAATTTTGTGCCGGATATAATTTAGTTGAATTGTCAGAGGCAGAATATCATTTTATCTATCCGCTTCATTTAGCGTTATATCAACATTACCGAAAAAGCCCTTTCCTTATGAATCGTGAGTCCGAAACGCAAGAGGAGTTTGTGGCATCTTCAATGCAGGAAGGGGCACGTTACTTTGTGGCAAAGCAGAACGGAAAAATATGTGCGTTTGTAAAAATTTCGGTTCCCGGCGAAACGTTTGTTGCAATGGGCGACACATATCGTCATATCAGAGGTGCATATTGTCTGCCGGAACATAGGGGTAAGGGATTATATCAAAATTTACTGAACTTTACCATATCTGTGTTGAAAAGAGAAGGCTATACCAAACTTGGAGTGGATTTTGAAAGTTTTAATCCAACAGCTCGCGGATTTTGGTTAAAATATTTTACTGCATACACTAATAGTGTAGTTCGGAGGATTGATGAGCGAATTATACATTTGAGGTTATAAAAGTTCCCTCACTATTTATTGCTTTAGAGGCGGTAAGAGCAAATAGTTTTTCTTTATAGATATTCCTACATGGTGCTAGCACCATGTAATAAGGGTGAATAAGGGGAAAACTATTTTGGTGCCAAAACGGTGCCAAGAAATCATGCAAATAAAAGTACGCCACACAAAAACAACGATTTTACGCTGTTTTCCGCAATAAAATGCATAGAAAATACCACAAAAAACGTTATTCAAATACCGTGAGGGTGGTAGAACTGTTGGTTCTGGACGCGTGGCTACAATCATCGAGTAATTATAATTTATTCAGTAAAATCAAGGCTTTCGGGGATTTCTCCGAAAGCCTTTTTACGTGGAAAG
>VSNR01000342.1 GCA_009774345.1 Lachnospiraceae bacterium
ATATAAATCACTCATATAATAGATACATTCTGCATACCACATCCAAATTTCCTTTGGTTCTCCTCGATTCTCTAAAATTAAGGATATAATATGCAAACATAACGGTAATACAGAAGCCTTTCCGCAATACAATTCGTTTTTAAGCGTTTCACATGCAGTCAAGTAATTTTGTGTTATATGTATATAATTATATAGAAGTAGCGAATAGGAACGATATCTGTATTGAGCGTTCATACGGCTTCTTCGTATTTTTTCAATCGCCTGTACATATAAATTCACTGCGTCACTTTTTTGTCCCAGTTCTAAAAGAATAATACAGTAATGATTGATAATCAGTACCTCATTGCGCATTGGAATATGACGCAGATTTTTTTTATCTGCATCAAGAAGGCTTTCATACAGCTTTTTCTGCCGTTCACAGGCCTCTTCTATCGTAATTTTATGCAGTTTTCTGTGGATGAGGATTTCTGAATCTTCCACGAAATGCTGGTTTTCTGTGAACGACTTATCCAGTTGTGACTTTAAATTTTCTAACAGATATTCAGCTTTTTCGTAATCATTGTGTGTAATTTTAATGTTCAGCTGATACCGCAGTTCCATCGTCTCAAAGGAATCTGTGGCGACAAATCCATTGTACCGCCCTATCTCAAGGTCGAGTTTCTCCATCATTTTCTCAAAGGTTTTCTTGTTGGGAGAGACCTTTGCGTTCTCAAAGTTAGAGAGGGAGGAGGCGTTTTTATAGATGCCTTCGATCAGCTCCTCCTGTTGAAGGTGCTGTGCGATGCGCTCGGATTTCACCAGCTCATAGTCTAGGTGATACTCTTTTTGGCAGCAGTTGTGAAAGAGCATATCCGTGGGATACCATTTTTGGGCGTAGGAGTCCCACAGGAAGCGCAGGGTTTCGTCGTATTTTACATATTTATTCTGCTCGGGTGCGATGTCCAGACGGTTTCCGACTTCAAGCATCAGTTCTAGCAGCGGGAGCATGAAGTAGATCATGGTATTCTGCCGCAGCGCATTGATGCCCTTTTCACATGTCACCATTGCCTGTGCGGTCTGATTCTGGTTTAGATAGGCTTTGGCGAGCAGCCATGCACACTTGGCGCAGATTTTGGCGTGTTCTTCTCCGTCCGTAAAATGTCTGTCGATGTAGCGCATACATTGTTCCAGATGTTCGATATGCAGTGACAGGTCTGTATGCGCGTCGGATTCAGACTCCACGCGCTCGAGCGCAAGCAGGTTTTCCATTTCGATTGTCGAGATCAGATAGTGTTCCATCACTTCATAGGAAAAGCCGGGTATGGTCAGCTCGACCGCCTGCCGCAGCAGCGAGGCGGCAAGTTCATAATCCTTGTCAATGCGGTAGGACAGACACGCCTGCATTCTTTTGTGATACATCTGGCTGACACTGTTTTGCGCCGGGTGGGCGGCAAGCGCTGACAGGGCAAGCTCTTTCCTGCCGCGCAGGATGGCTTTCTCGATCAGGTCCCGTAAGCGGACAAGCTGGTACGCCTCCTGCGACAGCACGATTTCGAGCTTGTCGGGCGAGATGCCAAGACGCTGGAGCAGTATGTCGATCATCAGGGTATCGGTCTTGTACTGGTTTTCTTCGAGTGCGTAGAGCGTTTGTTCTGTACAGATGCCGCGGATGAGATCTTTTCTTGGAATTTTGTTTTGATTGATTCTTGCGTGCGCGATGACGCTTCCGATTGTAATAAAATGCATACGTTTCCTCTTTATATATGTTTTATCCGGGAACGGAAAGGAATTGTCAATACTCTATAATCCACTCAAAACTATCAATAATGATATCTACAAGTAAATACTATTAAATTGTTTTCTTCGACTTGATAAACCAGTCTATGCGCATCCGTTATTCTTCTGCTCCACTTTCCGGCTAAATCATATTTTAGTGCTTCTGGCTTTCCAATTCCTTCAAACGGGTTCCTTTTTATATCCTTGATCAACTCATTGATTCTTTTGACAATTTTCTTGTCCATTTTCTGCCAATAAAGATAATCTTCCCAAGCATTTTCTGTGAAAGACACATTCATAAACTAATCCTCCACATCAAAATTTACAAGCCTTCCTTCTTCAGCTTGCCTGATAGACTCCTTCAACCACTCATAATTTGCCTTACTTTCTCTTATATGAAGATTTTCAATCATATTATCATACTGTGCCTGAGACATAAGCACAACATTTTCATCGTTTTTTCTCGTAATTATTGCGATGTCCGAGTCATGTACAACCCTGTCACAAACTTCCTTAAAATTGTTCCTTACATTGGAAAAATTCGTTGCTATCATATAATCACACTCCTTTGAATATAGTAT
>VSNR01000343.1 GCA_009774345.1 Lachnospiraceae bacterium
ATATTTATACACGTATTTCACCAGCAACAATTAAACGAACTGGGACAAAATAATTATACAGCCGCATTTCAAAAATGCGGTTTGCAATCTGCACTTTCCCGCCCCTTTCCTCGGCATACCCAAACATACAGGCGAGGCTGATTTCCTTTGTATCAGGATTATAAGAAAAATCAATTCCCTCAAAGAGAATTGCCTGAAACATCTTTTTCATTGCCGGGTATTCATCCAGATGACGTATCATGCTTTCAAATAGTGGCATTTTATCGGCAAGTATGGCTTTGACAGCCCTTGTGACTCCCTCTGCCGTCCATGCTTTCCCCAACTCATCAAAACCATCCTCCTCCGGCAAATCCTCGTCCATATATTTACAGATGGACGACATAAGCACCGGATAACCAGAGGTGTACTGGTAGATTTTCTCTGCCATTTTGTGAATGTCCATTCCTGTATGGTAGTCTGACTCATATTCTTCCAGCATTGCCGCAATCTGGTCTGCGCTAAAGCTCATGTCAATCTTGAACTTTGCCGCAATATTCCAAGGGCTGTTGTACTGGTGCTCTGACTCAGGGCGCAGTTTTAATTTCAGATTTTTAATATCATATACTCCTGCCAATATTACGGAATGAAAAATTGGCGTTTCATCACGGTTTAAGTAATATTTTCTAAGCAGTGCCAGAAACTCAACGAACACCTGATTATTGCTGGCGCTGTCAACTTCGTCAATCATCAAGACAATGGGGCGCGGGCTGCCTGAACACAAACGGCTTAACTGCACAAACAATTCTTTCAAACCAGCATCATAGTTTCCACTAAGCTTTGCCAATGGTTCTGACATTTCTTTCATGCCGCTTGCCGCGTTAATTTCTAATGTCCTGACAAATATATCTGCAAATGCACGCGCAAACGTCATTTCATCTGCAAATTCCGCAGTTCCGAGTTCCTGAAAATCCAACGATACCACCATGTATTCTTCCGACAAATATTTTTTCAGGCTTCTCAATGTGGTTGTCTTCCCATACTGGCGTCCCCTGTTGATGACAAAATATTTTTTTCTGTCAACGAGCATTTTCTTAATCTGTTCCAGTCTCCTGTCCAATTTTACCATATAATGTTCTTCTGGATTACAGGAACCTTCTGTATTAAAATATCGTTCCATTCTAACAAACCTCCTACACGCACGCCTCCCTGTATAATCCTATTATACGAGAGGCGCATCAAATTAACAAGCTGTATGTCCCAATAAAACAAGGTGCAGGGTCATATTTTTGTAAACCCCCGCACCGCGTACTGTCTTGCCTCTTCCATGTTCATTGAGTGATATTTCTTGAAATCATGGCACAGATGCGCCTGATCTGTATACCCATACCGTAAGGCAGCGTCTGCCTTATTAAAATTCTTGTCCTGTAAAAGTTCATTCCATATGTACTGATACCGTACCATACTGGCAAGTGATTTTGGTGCGACACCGATATATTCCAGAAACAGCCTCTGTAATTGGCGGCTGCTCACAAAGATTTCCTGCCCTAGTGCCGCCGCAGAAAGATTCCCTCTCTTCTCCAAAATCCTTGCCACCGTCTGAAAAACTGTCTGGTTCTGATGCCGCTCATTCAGGCGGTTCAGCAGTATTTTCTCCGCAACAGGAATGAGCTGGCAGATATCGGAAACATCAAACAGATACCGCTCCATCTCCCTTTTGACTGTGGAAAAATGGCAGTCCGCATCAAAAAAAGCATTTTTTGTCTCCCGCAGGGACTCTTCCGCAAACAATGCCGCACCCCATGGATAAAACCGCACTGCAAACACAAAAAATATGTTCTTTTCGCCGTCATAGGGCACAGCAAATGTCCTGTCGTCTATTCCGAAAAAGCTGCTGGAAATATGATTGTGTGTAAAATCCACATGAAAGATAATGTCCATACAGGTATCGGGTATCACAATATCCATTTCTCCTGCACCGTTTTCTGCCCGTGTGGCTGCCCTCCTCGAACCCCAGAAGCAGCGAATATACGGTTTCAGAGCTTCGCAGGGCGCAAATTCCATATAGTCCTCGGTGCATTGATAAGGCGTCGCCGTGACTGGATGATAGCTTTTGTAAAGTTTATGCATCGTCTAACCTCCATCTTATCTCCATTCTACCATTCTGCAAAAAATATGTAAACGAGAAAACTTCTCCATTTCCATTGCCCTCTGCATAAAAATACATTATAATCATAAAGAACTGTAAATTTTGTATGGAAAAAGGAATGAAAACAATAAGGTAGTGTCAAATAATCTATGAAAAAACTGAGTCAAAAAAATAGGCTCGAATGAACCTCGAAAATTGCAGATATTA
>VSNR01000344.1 GCA_009774345.1 Lachnospiraceae bacterium
TAAAACTTTTGCGTAATATGTATAAAAATTACTCATTTTTGGCTATTTTTTTGGTAGAAATTATCAAAAAAGTTTGATAAAATAAGGATAAATCTATCAACGGTGAATTTAGAGTGCCGGTCATCATCACGCTGGATGCAATCTCCTCCAATATCCAGCAGATGCAGCAGCTTTTGCTGACACACAGCGTCATGGACACCAAAGAGGACAAACAGCGCGTGGAAGAGCAGATGAGCGTGTCGGCAGCGACGCTGCGGGCGTATCTGGAGGAGTTTCGGACACTTGCTGACGATGAGGCGGCGTATCAGGAGATGATGGGCATCTATGATACCTATATGGAAAACTATAATGATACCTACAGCCTCAGCGCGATGAACAATACGCGCGAGGTGACAGCCAAGGTGAACGGAATCCTGCTGGATATTTTTAACCAGCTCCATGACAAAATACAGGCGATGATCAGCGAGGAGCAGACAGAAATCGGGCTTGCCAAGGGGAAACAGGACAATATTTATGAAAATGCGGTGATTATCGCCTATGGTATGCTGATCATTATGGCAGTTCTGTTTGTGACAAGCGTGGTGATTGCTGTGAGAGCGATCATTCTGCCAACAATTGCTTATGAAAAAAGATTGGGGACATTACGCAGAAGATTAATGACAAGAATGGAGATTTGACGGAGCGCGTCACCATCCATACGGCGGATGAAGTGGGAAAGCTTGTCCGCGGGGTGAATCTGTTTATCATTACATTGCAGCGGATTATCAGTGAGATTGTGTCGTCGTCAGAGGATTTGGATGCGACTTTCCAGCATGTCAATGACAGTGTGGCAGAGGCGAACGGAGATTCGAGCGAGATCTCGGCGGCGATGGAACAGGCGGCATCGACAATGGACTCGATCTCCATGACGATTCATGATATCAATGAGAGCACGGTGCGCGTCGGGGCGGCTGTCACCAACGTATCGGATGTGACACACAATATCTATGGTTACACCAAAGAGATGAAGCAGCGCGCCGAGGATATGGAAAAGACGGCGGAAAAAAATAAAAATGGCACCAATGCGGTGGTGGGCAGGATTTTGACGCAGCTGAATCAGGCGATCGAGAACAGCAAGAGTGTGGCGATGGTCGATGAGCTGACCAATGAAACTCTGCATATTTCGGGCAAAACCAATCTGCTCGCCCTCAACGCATCCATAGAGGCAGCGCGAGCGGGGGAAGTTGGAAAAGGGTTTGCGGTGGTCGCAGACGAGATTCGCCAGCTTGCCGATTCCAGCCGTGAGACAGCAAACAAAATCCAGAATATTAACGGGCAGGTAATAAGCGCCGTAAACGAGCTGAGTGACAATGCAAATGAAATGATCGGATATATCTCTGGAACAATTTTGCCGGATTATGATGTCTATGCGTCCTCCGGGCAGCAGTACCGGGAAGACGCGGAGCAGGTTAGCAGTGCGATGAGCAATTGTATCAGTGAGATGGAGGACCTGCGCGGACATATTGAGCGCTTGGTGCGCCAGATGGGGCAGATCGAGGATAGCATTGCAGAGTGCAGCAAGGGAATTGGCGATTCCGCGGATTCGACATCGCGTCTGGTGGATGAGATGAAGCAGGTATATGACAATATGGAATCTAGTGTCAAAGTTGTAGGAAAACTGAAACAGAGCTCAGAGGCATTTGTAAGACTGTGAGACACTGTATGACAGTGAAAGAGCTGGTTTGCGGAGTGAGACTGTGATAAAGGGAGGGAATGAGGATGAAGAAAAGAATGATGGCATTGCTTCTTGCCGGACTGCTCGCAGGATGTTATGGGATGCCTGTGACTGCAACGGAGAGTACAGAACAGACAGCTGCTGAGGATACGGACGCTGAGGCGGCGGAGGAAGGCGCAACGGGTGAGGGCGCGGCGGACAGTGGTGCAGAAGATTTGGATGTGACAGCGGCGGCAATCGTGATTCCCAAGGGAAATCTGGTGGATGTCGATGTGATCGACCTTGCACTGCACGCGGAGACGACGGGCGACCGTCAGCCAGTGTATGCCTATGAGAATCCTTTTCAGGGAAAGGATACATCCAAGGGCGCAGTGATTGAGTTCTATGCAAAACCGACATGGGATGTGCATGTGCTTGGAACGATTTTTGCAATCAATGGTTCCGGGGCGTATGATGGGAAGCTCTACTTTACGCCGGGGTCGTATCTGGGATTTAACAGTGAAGGATTTGGCGGGTTCTATGATGCAAATTTATTCAATTATAACTCATACTTCGCATACTGAAATATGATAAAAAAATAAAATCAATACTTTCATAAATAAAAATGGTATAGGTA
>VSNR01000345.1 GCA_009774345.1 Lachnospiraceae bacterium
GTCTTTAAATATTTCTTCCAAAGAAATACAGAAATCATTGTAAAGTGAAACCTGTATCTCTTTTTTTGTTTCTTCCCGTTCCTTCTCCGTAACGCTTAATCCTTCAGGATAAAGTGCATATACTTCATCTAAAGCAAACTTCCCATCTGTCAGGAGATAAACTTCTATGGAACGCGGCACTGGGTCAATGATCCAGTATTCCTTTACCCCGGATTTTTCATACAGATCTTTTTTGTAGCCTTTGTCATTCTTGGCAGTTCCGGGGGAAAGCACTTCGACAACCAGATCAGGTGCGCCATGAATGCCGTCCAGCTTGATGTTATTTTTGTTACACACAATCATGGCATCAGGAATGACACGATCTTTTTCGGTTAGGTAGACATCCACACCATCATTGAAAGCTCTGCATGTCTTACCTTTCAGATAGCTGCGGAAAGCATAATAGATATTTGATGCGATCTGGCTGTGGTTTACTGTTGGGCTGGACATCATGTAGATTTTGCCATTGAGCAACTCTTCTCTGGGTTGTTCTTGATATGCTAGATTTCCATTCATGGTTATTGTTCCGCCTTTCATAATTAAATGTTATTCTATGTTCTATATTGGACATTTTATTTGGAGTGATTCGCTGTAATAATGCTACACAGTGGCTACAAGCTTTAAATCTTTGCGTGGACCTTTGACAAGACATATCGTATAAGGATTTGGCATCTCATAGATCCCCCATTTGCTTCTGAGATATTGTTTGGACGGGTCCAGCTGTGCCTGACTTATATGAGGAACGGAAGGTACAGGTGCAGTCTGAGCAGGAGAGGGAAGGTTGGATTGTATGGTTCTGGCAGCATCCAGTCTGGTCAGTTCACCCTGACCGGACTGGCGGCGTAACATTTGGGATTCACGGTATTGTTCTGCATTGGGGGTCTTGGTAAATTCCACGGTTTTATCAAAATTCCGTTTTACGACTTCTTCAATTTCCGCAAGCGTTACATGGAAAAATTCTCTTCTTGTATTAACCATATTTACTTTTCGGTCCTCAAATGCTCTGTGAAGAGCAGCTTCCAGAGCTGGGGCATCATCACTGAATATCATAGCATGGACATCAAATGCAAAGGGTACAGAAGAACCGCCAAGCTCATCTATACGGTCCATAGGTTCAAGCCTTCTTGTCATACCAATTTTGTATACGTTCTCTCCGAAAGAACCAATATTTGAAATTACGTAGACGTATCCTGCGCGCTGGTTTGCTTCTCTGTAATCAATCTTTCTGATCTCTTCCTCGATATTGTTGAGCTGCTGTTGGACTTCGAGCCGTCTTTCTTCCAGTATGGTGCGTTCTATTTCGTTTGCAGACTGCATTTGGATTTCAAGGCGGTGGAGTGCGTTTCTATAATGGCTTCGTTCTTTCTCACTGGTTCGGCGGGCTTCTTCAATTTCCCGTTGCAGTTTTTGCGCTTCACGCTGTTCTTCGCGGATGCGTTTTTGTTCTTCTTTTTCCTCCTGTTTTTTGATGGAATATTCATAGCATAGGTTTAGCTCCTGCAATTTCAAATCCAGATAGGAGGGAGTGATAGAAATCTGCATTTTAGCGTTTAATTTATTCAGATCTTCGCAGGATTTTATGACTCTCTTGCGGATGGCTTCGACATTGTTGAATTTGACTTTATCAATAATGGCTTCGCATTCATTGTTGAACGCACGCATGATTTGTTTAACATTGTCTGCCACGAGCTTTTTACCCTGTGCAAGACTATTGTTATAAGTAAAGTTTGTGGGAAAATATGCTGCTGTATTGTTTTTTATCATATTTTTTTGCTGTTCGCGCACGACTGCAAGTTTATCTTTGTACATTTCAGAGTTCATCAGGTTATAAACCGGAGTGTAAAGACCGAAATCCTGATATAAGATCTCATCATCCAAAAAAATAATGGAAGCTTTTTTCTGTTCGATTTCATTGTTTAATGCCTGAATCTCCTGTGTTAATGCCTGTCTTTTTTGCAATTTTTCCTCAATTTCTGACTGAACGGATTGTTTTTCGGCATTTAGTCTTTGGATTTCGGTGTTTATCGAGACTGCCTGTCTCATTTCGGGTGTCAGGAGGGAGTTCAGATAGTTATTTTCGGCAGTGAGGCGTTCGATGTCGTTTTTAAATTGCCGTGTTTTAAATACATCTGTGATTGCCATAATTTTTCTCCTTGTTGTTTTTTAGATTTTCAATCTGTAATGTGTTTTAAATATAATAAGTGTAAGACTTACCATTATAATATTC
>VSNR01000346.1 GCA_009774345.1 Lachnospiraceae bacterium
TCTGTTTTCTCCGCTATTTTTACCTCCTCACAGGGCATAGCCCCATTTATAGTTTGTATAGCAACGTATCGCTTCACAGTCGCAAAAGATGAGCTGCGCCGACTTCTGTTTCTTTGTCTGCTCCCAAATCTCAAATGCCCTGTTTACACAGACGCTTGCTTTTGAATTTTCGTTGTCGGGGAGCATATCATTGATTAACCGCTGGTCTAACGCCAGTTTCCTGCCGTCATTTGTAATCCGCAACATATTATCCACTGTTACATCCACTTTTCGGTTACGGACTTCCTCAGCACGTTCTGCAAGCGAAGCTACCATATCCTGCTGGTAATCACTCGGTTTTAACACCACGTTTTCATACTCTGCCTCCGGTACAGGCAGTTTTAGCATATCTGGTGTCTGAATGTCGGCACTCTCCTTAAATAATGCAATCAATTCCGGCAGGTTGAAAAACTTCGCGAATCTCGTTTTTGCCCTGTATCCTGTACCTTCCGGTGCTAATTCTATTGCGTTACAGTTATAGGTACTTTAGTCGATTTGACCTACGAATTTGTAATAGACAGTCAACTTCTGTTCTCTCACTCCGTTGACCATAACTGGATTGTGTACTTCTATCTTTTCTATCAGCGTGTTCAATACCGTCGCCGTCAGTTTCTTCATGCCTGCACACTGTGCAAGACACTCTGTAAACTGCTCCGCATTGGTGACTGCAACAGACTTCGCTTTATGCTGCCTTTCCAGTTCCGACAGCTTTTCCTCATTTGCGTCCTGTTCCTGCTCATAATGCGCCGACATCATGGTGAATTTCTTTTCCGACAGCCTACCGCCGGAATAATCCTCATACAGCCGGATATACATCTGGTCAAGCTCGGCGTTCCTCTTTTTAAGTTTGTCAATCTCCGCCTTTACCTTTTCCGACCATTCTGCGCTGCTCTCGTTCATGCTTAGAAGTACGTTGTTTATGAATTTTTTCTTGTCTTTCATTGCTCTTATTGCGTGCCTGTCAATGTCCGCCTTGATAGCACTTTCAATATCCCCTGCACTGATGCGGTGTGCGGTACAGAAATTCGCTCCCTTTTTACGGTAAGTAGTGCATTGGTAATAGGTCTTGTCCAGCAAATCCCTGTCAGGGTTGCGGTTGTCCGTATGGATTAAAAGCGTCTGTCCGCAGTCAGGGCATTTCAGAAGTCCTCTGAAAATGTTCTCGTAACCGGAAGTACACGGCTTGACTTTTGTGTGCCTGTCAATGATGTCGTTTGCTGTCTGCCACACCTCTTTGGTGACAACCGCCTCATGCACATCCTCCAGAACCTCCCTGTCAGCCCGCCGGATGTATCCCCTGCCTTTGCATTTGAATGTCGGCTTTGAAGTTCCATGCACATACATACCGCCTTTATAAAGGGGATTCCGGATAATCCTTGTGATGACTTCCTGCTTCCAGTCATACCAGTAATCCTCGCTGCCCGAATCATGCTGGGAGAAAAACTCCTGCTTGTAATAGCTCGGCTTTGGGATTTTCCTCTCATAAAGCACTTTCCCGATACGGTTTGTTCCGTATCCTTCCAAGGCAAGACTGAATAACAGCCTGACAGTGGGCGCAGTTGTTTCATCAACGATTAAGTGGTTTTTGTCCTGCGGATCTTTCCTGTAACCAAATGGTGCGGTTGTTCCCATGAATTTACCTTCCAACGCCCGTATATGCTTCCCACTTTTGACCTTTTTGGAAATATCCCTTGAATAAAATTCATTCAGGATATTCTTAAAAGGCGTGATGTCAAGCCCTCCGTTCTGCTCGGAATCCACACCGTCATTGACTGCGATGTAACGGACATGGTGCTGTGGGAAAAACACTTCAATGTATGCGCCGCTTTTAAGATAATTCCTTCCAAGACGGGAGAGGTCTTTTGTGATGACCGTATCAATCTTCCCGTCCTCAATGTCGGCTATCATTCTCTGAAAACTCGGTCTTTGAAAATTTGTTCCCGAATAACCGTCATCCACATAAAAAGAATAAGCAGCTTTTCCTATTTCTCTCGCATATTTTTCCAAGATAGCTTTCTGGCTCTGGATACTCATGCTGTCCCCAACATTCCCATCGTCCTGTGACAGTCTGCAATATAAAGCTGTAATTTTTGTTCCGTTCCCTTTCATTTTCCTACCTCCATAAAAGGGCGGAACACACTATAAGCATTATAGCATGACCGCCCCGAAAGTTAAACCGTTTTTGCCAAGATTTCAGTAATATTTTCCTTGACTGTTTCCTCAT
>VSNR01000347.1 GCA_009774345.1 Lachnospiraceae bacterium
TAATTTAAATCAATTACTAAATGAATGGATTCAGATTAATGTAAATTATTTGTGCGTATTGTATTTGCTGATTGTGCATTTTAGGGATAGCTATAAATGAAATTTAGTACATATTTTAAATTTGCTCAATCATAGCATATAGAATACTATTTGAAAAGTACGTACTTTTTTGTGTGATACGAACAAAAAGGAGAGTGTGTGTGAAAAAAGAATCGTGTGATCTTGAGGCATTTGGCTATGAGAGATTTGAAGCAGTGGTAGGAATGATTGGCGGGAAGTGGAAATTAAGAATCATATATATGCTGGCGTTTCACGAAGTATTGAGATATGGGGAGCTGAAACGCCTGCTTGCGCCTATTACGCATAAGATGCTGACCAATCAATTAAGGAACTGTAGAAAAATAATTGACGCATCTTGACTTGTCTATTTCTCCGATTATGCATGTCAAAAAGCCTCGCCGTAGCCCGCTACGCCTACGTTTTTTGACATACATCCTCGAAGAAATATACTGCGCAATCTGCATCATTTATTTTTCTACAATTCCTAAAAGAATTGGAGCAGGACGGTCTGATTCTTCGCAAGGAATATCCGCAGGTGCCGCCAAAGGTCGAATATCGTATGTCCGAAATGGGAAAAGGGCTAAGACCAGTAGTCCGGGCAATGTATGAATGGATAGAGAAATATAATACAAAAAGGCAATAATTCAGCAAAGGAGATTTATGGTACATATAATAAAGTGGAAAGACAGAAAAAATGAGATAAGCTGTTATCTGCCGGAGGATGCTGTACCGGATAAAAATGCAGTGGCAGAATTACATCAAATGACGGCGATGGAGGAGACATTAGAGAGACTGACAGCAGTGTCAGGTTTTTTTGAGACAAATACGCCACAGATCAAGAAGCTGATTCTGACGCCGGACTTTCACAAAGGGGCGGGGATTCCGATTGGAACGGTGATGATGACAAAGGGCTTTGTGGTACCGCAGGCGATGGGGAACGATATCAACTGTGGTATGCGGTTTTATACGACAGATCTGTCAGAAGAAAAAATCCGGCAAAAGCTTCCAGAACTGGCAAAGAAAATCCGCCATGTCTTTTTTGAGGGCGGCAGGCAGATTCCAATGACGGGGAGACAGCGGGAGGCGCTGTTTCGCTATGGGCTTGAGGGGATACTGGAAACGTATCGTGACAGTGACCGCCGCGGGTTGTGGCAGTATTTTCAGCCAGAGATTCAGGAGAGATGGCTTGACCGCACCGTGTTTCGAGGCAGCATAAAAACGGCAGATGCAGAAGGTTTAGAGGATTTTACCGGTGCTTATGGAGAGTTGACCTATGATGATCAGATTGGGACGATTGGCGGCGGAAATCATTTTCTGGAAGTGCAGCGGGTTGCTGAGATTTACGACGGTCAGACTGCGAATGCGTGGAAGCTGAAAAAAGGCGCGGTGGTGATTATGCTGCACACGGGTTCCCTGACGATCGGGCACCATAGCGGTCTGCTAAACCGCAAGATTTGTCAGGAGATTTATCCTGTCGGGCTGACGCACCCAGAGAATAAGATTTATTTGATTCCAGAAGCCTATGAAAAATTTAATGCATGGAACCGGTTCTGGTCTGTGTCTGGAAATGCTGCGAATTTTGCCTTTGCAAACCGCCTGTTTCTCGGCTTTATGATTCAGGACGTTTTTACACAGGTATTGGGCGCGTGCGATTTGGAGCTGCTCTATGATGCGCCGCACAATTATATCTGGAAAAAGCAGATCGGCGGCGAGAATTATTTTATTCATCGAAAAGGAGCCTGCTGTGCAGGCGGCTGTGAGGAAATGACAGGAACAGCGTATGCCTATTATGGTGAGCCGGTGATGATTCCGGGCTCTATGGGCAGTTCCAGTTATCTGCTGCGCGGGCTTGGCAATCCCGATGCACTTTGGAGTGCGAGCCACGGCGCCGGGCGGCAGAAATCCCGCGGGGAAGCGGTCAAAGGAAATGACGAGGCGTTTCGCCAGTTTATGGAGCATTTTCATGTGATTACGCCCATTGACCCGAACCGCACAGACTTGAGGGGCAGAGCAGATATTTTGAAAAAATGGGAAGAATCTGTCCGGGCAGAGGCACCGTATGCATATAAAGATATTCATGAAGTGATAGCAGTGCATACTGCGCATGAGCTGGCGGCGCCCGTCGCGCGGATGGAACCGGTTTTTACGGTGAAAAGTTAAAAGGATTTAACATAATTTTCTGCTAATAATTG
>VSNR01000348.1 GCA_009774345.1 Lachnospiraceae bacterium
TCTATTTTTTACCTTCATTTTGTAACATTTCCGCTTTTATATAACTTCCTGCTCTCTAAAAATAATTCTTATTTTTTCAAAAAACAGGTTGACAAATACCCCGAAATGTGCGGCCGTTTTCGCTGATAATGCCAGCGAAAACGGCCCTTTGTTTTATAAGTAACTGTCCAATTTCACTGATAAAACAAAGGAGGTCACATTTATGTTCAAACCCGAATCATGGCAGAGCCATGACGAGTACAGAACCATCGTCGCTACGATTGGCCACAGGCTTTCCCGCAATAACCCAAAATATTCCTTTAACGAATATGATGAGGAACGGCAGAAACTCTTAAACCTCAACCTTGACCCGCTTCTGGATTAAATCCCCGCTTTTTATTCCAAAGGGGGACGCCCAGCAGCGCACCAGGCGCAGATCCTGCGCTCCCTGATACTTTTCGTCCTGCTTTTTAATAAAACCAAAGCACGCACAAGCCTTACTTTATGGGTGCGGGAAGTCCTTCCCAATTCCATTTCCCTGGCTGTCCTTATTGGCTGCGCCTCTCTGGAAGAACTGCCGCCCCTCGGCTCTTATTATGACTTTATGAACCGATTCTGGACAGACCCAGGGAACCGCTATTCCCGCACGGCGCTTCTTCCGGCAGACAAAAACGGTAAAAAACCAAAAAAACTAATTGGAGCCGATGGAAAACTGGCAGAGCCGGAAGTCTCCTGCACAATCACTGCCAAAGATATCGTAAATGATATCCTGAACGGAAAGCCTGCCGCTGACAATCCGGAAGCCGCTCTCCAGAAAATCTTTTCCATCCTTGCCGTACTTCCGTCTATTCGCCTTGGGCTGATTGACACGCAAAACCTTACCCTCTCCGGCGATGGCACCGCTGTGGTTTCCCATTCCTCCCCTTACGGCCGCCATCTTTCCTCCTGTGGGAAAGACTGCCCCTACCGGGACGGCTGCGCCCGCCATTATTCTGACCCGGATGCCACATGGGGATGGGACAGCGATAACAAAACATGGTACTTCGGGCATACGCTTTACATGCTGTGCACCAGGAACAATACGCTGAAAATTGAACTCCCGCTGTTGATGAAATTCACTGACGCACGCCGCCATGACAGCAAAAACTTCCTCTATTCCATGGATGATTTTGGGCGCAATGCCTTTGGTATTTCACCGAAGAATGTCTGCCTTGACTCCGCACATGACAACCTCCCGACCTATGAACTGCTGGAACACTGGGATATCAATGCCCTCATTGATATCAACGGACGGGCAAAATCTTCTGAAAATGCCCCGGCCGGCATCACCTTCGATAAATCCGGCCACCCCATATGCCCTGCCGGGCATGAAATGTGCCCATGGGGAAATGATCCCATAAAGGATGCGCACAAATACCGCTGCCCCCTCCGATGCGGACGTATCAGTTCCTGCGCGAACGAAGCGGCATGTTCTCCAGGCTCTTACGGGCGCACTGTCTACGTGAAAAACCATGCAAACCTGCGTTTTCATCCCCGCATCCCGAGGGATTCCGAAGAATACAGGCGGATATACAGCGAGCGTACCGCATGTGAGCGCATCAATGACCGTGTTCTGAATGATTACTGCCTGCAGAATTTAAAAATACGCGGCAAGAATCACTTTTCCTTTTGGAGTATGCTCATCGGCATATGCATACATCTTGACGCCAGATATAAGGTCGCCCGCCTGTATGCCGCTTAATTTATAAATGAAACAAAATATGAGGTTTCCCGTCTGTAAAAAACTCTTTTTTGCGGGCTTAATTGTCATGTCCTTTTTTCTAACCACTGTCTGAAAACCACTCAGAAATAAGCATTTTTTATTCCTCCCCGTCACTCCCATTCATATAACATAATTCTTTTCTGTTTCTTCATGGACTTTCCGAGACTACACCTATTAGAAACAACTATTCTCGTATTCCCGAGTGTTGGACAAGATTCCCCTGATGCTTTGGTCGGATTATTATGAAACAATTATTCTCATATTCCCCACAGCTTTATATCGATGAATGATCTACAGTAAAATCAGGGTATCTATGTAAATGATTAGGTTTCAAGATATTTTATACTTATATTGTTTAAAATTTACGAGATTCCCCACAGTTAAGCCATGGGGAATCAAAATAGAAACAAACACAAATTGCTGTTATATCATCTAACCGAATAACACTACTGAAACACAGAAATTTAGGTAAATTCTCTTATCA
>VSNR01000349.1 GCA_009774345.1 Lachnospiraceae bacterium
ATTATAAACAGTACAAATAAAACATTAGTATACATTTCTTCTTTCTCCTTCACATATATTCACTGCCATTTAGACCATATTTATCTTTCGAACACTATTATCAAAAAGCACATTTAACCAGAGAATAATAAGCCAAACAATACATCCATACCTACCTTTGTAATCCCAACCTCCCTATAACCTGTCCAGACTCCCATATTGTCCTGTCAACCTCCTCCTGGTTCACCTCATTCATTTCATCAGCAGTTTCCGCTTTTTTGACCAAACTTACCTTACACATCTTACGTAAAAGTCCAACAAGTAATATTGCGTTTTGCGTTGCTGTCTTTTCTTCTTCAGAAAAATCATTCCAATCTACCTTATGGAGCGTATAGACTGCATAAGAAATCTTCCCAGCCGTTTTTGTATATGCTTTGTTTACTGCCTCTAAAGAAGTACTATATGTCTTGGCTGTTCCTTTTAAATCATCCAGATAACTGCATATTTTCTCGCATTGTTCCTTTTATGACGCTCCTCTGCGCTTTTCATGGTGTCGTTTGCCTCTTTCATTTTTGATGCACCATGAATGCCGCTCCCTACACCTACTGCCCCAGCAATTGCAGCACCTACACCTAAAATAATGGGTAATGGCATATTTCATTCCTCCAATTTCTTTTATTTTTTACATACATCTTTATTCAATTGATAGTACTCTTCCAAACTCATATACGAACTAAAAAATAACTGGTAACATTCATCAACTCTGCAAAACAATGGTCGCTCATTGTAGATTGAGCACTCATTTCCTGATAAATATTTGCAGACGCCATCTCCCCTGTCCAGATTTGAATACAATTCTGACTTATCAAGATTCCTGCAACAACAGCCACATTGATCACATTGAAACATAACTAATCAAATATTAAAGTATTATTCTTATTTGACATAAACGCTTCAAAGTCACCTTTCCAAGGTTTCTGTATACCAAGCCTGTCAAATGTATCCAACAAAATCTGGTTCAGTTCTTTGTCTGTTTTTGCTGTTGTAAATACTTGCATCATCTCATTGTATTCTTCTGTTTCTCTCTTAAATGCTTCAATATCAATTGATTCCAGTTCATGCAGATATAGTAATAGCGCTTCATTGATGCGCTTGAACGCTTCAATATTCTTTTGCAGCGCATCCGTCAATCCAAGCCTGATGCATACTTCTTTCAACACAAGCGTCACAAATCTGAACCATGCAATGATATTCAAACGCATAAAGAACGCTAAAAAATTACCGCCTGAACGGATACCTGCATCAATCCCATCCATGACACAAAGCGTACCATTCCCAAACAACAACATCACTCTCAAATCATCATGTTGATGTGTTGGAATACACTCCTTTAATGCTTTTCCATATTGGAAACGGCGGCGCAGCGCCCATATCAGGCGTATTGATAAATCCGTAATTATAACCGGTATGGCAGACGCCAGCCCAAACCTGAAATCATATCCCTCCTGAAATGCCCGCACCGCAATTGTCGCAAGATCCTGCTTGTCCTGTCCTACACGAAAAGAACCAAATTTACAGAACTGGAAAAGTTCATAAAAAGGGATTACGACGCCTGCTCCTCTTCCTGAATTTCCCCTGCTTCCTGAACTTCCCGCTATATCAGACATAATATGACCAAACCAATTAGCAATTCCACAGAACAGTTTTGCTACAAAATTTCCTCCCTGCAATTCATATGTATCACTTCTGATCGTTACGAGCTGTCCCTCTGCAATAAATGATGAAGTGGAAGTGAACTGATTCAGCAATGAGAAAAACAGTCCTACAAGATCCGGTGAATGCGCCAGCGACATCATATGATGATTTCTTGTAGACATATCAAATAAATTTTCTACATCGGCGGAATGCCGCTGATCATAATTCACCTTAAACTGTTTTTCCAAAAAACCAATTGCACTGGCAGGATTCCCCTGCTGACCATCTCTGGGTTTCCAATCTGAAGCCTTTGCAAAACCCATCACAGCATTATCTACCTGTTTATCCGTCCAATTTCCTAAGGTACTACTCTTTGGCGCACCTACAAGAAAGATATCTATCAGCCCGCCAACAGCCCCACAGGCAACCGCCGCCAAGTAGTCGTATTGATCACATTGATCTTTGCTTTCTAAAAGTTTCCGATTATCCTCCGAAACTTCTATTATTGAATGATTTTCATTCATTATACCCACTATATCCTCCTCATACG
>VSNR01000035.1 GCA_009774345.1 Lachnospiraceae bacterium
TTATTATTCTACGGTATTCATCACCTTGATTAACACTGCCGATATATTGTCACGTTCTCCCCGCTCTTTGAGACCGTCAATGATTGCGCGAAGTCTGCCATTCATAAAATGCGAATTCTCCAGCCGCTTCGACACAAGCCAGTCCATCTTTTCCAGTGTCGTATGACAATACTCATATATATCGGCCTCTGTCAGATTGTGACGAAACCCGTCCGAACACGCCAAAAAGCTGTCTCCCGCATAAAAATCACCCATCAAAAAATCCGGCTTTACACTGCTCACTGTACCAATACATTGTAGCAAAACATTTCTGCGCGCATCATTTAACGCCTGCTCCGGCGTCATATGCCCAAGTGCAACCTCCCTTGCCACATACGTCTGATCTACCGTCAACTGTTCCATGCCATTGCCCATCACATAGACACGGCAATCTCCCACATGCGAGATATAGTAACGTCCTTCCAGCAAAAGCAGCGCTGTGAGTGTCGTTCCCATCGTCATCCTGCCCCTGCCATAATCTCTAACCCTCTCATTACATTCATTCGCAAGACGATACCAGATCTGTTTGAGCCTGACCTCTGAAAAGCCCTTTGACAAAAGCTGCGGAAGTTCCCTCAGAAACCACTGTTCATAAGTACGCACTACTATAGAGCTCGCCACCTCACCCTGCTCTAAACCGCCCATGCCGTCACACATCACTGCAAAAGCAGCTTCCCCGCAGAGAGTGTTTGCCACTTTCACGGTCAGACTATCCTGATTTACCGTTTTGGTTGTCCCCACATCCGTCTGCGCAGCTACTGTATAATGCCATCTCATATGCGCCTCTCCCATTTTTCCTACTTTAATCGAAACTCAAAGACCTCATTTGCAAGCTGCATCAGACAGCCATCCTCAAGTTTTCGGTACTCATCCACAGCAAGTTTTTTCCCATTGACAAATGTATGGTTTAGCGATCCCTTATCAACGAGATAGTAACCGTCTGGTTTCCTGACAAGATCTGCATGATTTCTGCTCACGGCTGGATTGTCCCGTATACAATAGTCCACATAAGAAGCATCTTTTCCAAGCTTAAAAAGATTGCGGTTAATGACAATCTGCTCACCTGTGCGCTTCCGCACGATGTATGGGATCTTCTCATCCTTGAGATTTCTGGTGCGTTCTTTCAGTTCCAGACTCTCCCTTGCATTCTTCTGTAGTTGGTCAAATTCCTCTGTACTGCCATACGCATCTGCATCTTCCTGCACTTCATCACTGCCGGTGCTCTCTGGTGCCGCCGCCTCAATGTCTGCACTGTCATTCTGCACACTGCTCTCAACTGCAAATGCCTCTGACAAGACACTGCAAAATTCCCTGATTTCCTCAAGGCACTGCCCCGCATCCTTCTGTACATCGCATTGAATGGGGATATAGGGAATCAACACTCTGTCTGCCTGTTCACTCACATAGATTTCCCGCGGATCAAGCAGCAGTCTGTCCAGCGAGAGCATATACTCTTCCAGGCTGAGCGCTGTCGTGATCATATCCGCAAAAAACTTCAGCAATTGTTCCTTTGCCCTCTGCACACCAGTTTTACAGAAATATTCATACAGGCTTTCCATTCCAGTGATGCGCACCTTCAGACTGCCATCACGATATACCGTTTGAGGCAGTCCTTTGACTCGGTTTCCGGCAAGCATCTTGACTGCAAGCCTGTCGATCTGTTCCTCCGCGATACGATAAACCCTGTAGGTCTCTCCCGCCTCAGTCATAGTCTCCGCCTGATATGGTGCCTCCTGCTCCTGCTGCATTACATTGTCAACAACATTTGCCGTCTCGCACAGGCGCATCATCCTCTTGTAGATCTGTTCCATACTTTGATATTTATTGATATGCTGTTCGTCCTGCTCATCATTTTCAGTAAGATAGCCAACGGCTACCGTCGCTGGAAAAAGCGCGGCATCAACCTCTACATCATCACCGAAAAACAACGCACTGCACTGCATAATTTCCAGATCCAGTTCCTCCAGACTTTCCACTGCATTGATCTCAAAGCTTTCTCCATGATGTTCTTCGAGAAAAAAAATCAGTCGTTCAAGGTACGCCTTATCTCTTTCCAATATTGCTATCTTGTACATACTTACAACACCTTCTCCTATTATCACATCAATAAAAAATATGCCCCCCGATCCGAATGCCTTCAAGCCCCGGTATCGGTGTCCTGAAATACACACACTGTCCGACATTCGTCACGCCGCTCATCGCTTCGTCAGCCGCCTTGTAACAGCTTGCGGTCGCAGAATCATTTGCCAGCGCCAGCGCCAGACGGCCGCTCGCCACCGGCGAAAACTGTTTGTTTTGATAGACTACGCCGACAACGGTATTGGGATAAATGGAGCTGAGCACTCTGTTGATGACCACGGAACCCACGGCGACCTGTCCGGCATACGGCTCCCCGCCCGCCTCACAGTATATAATATTTGCCATGAGCTTGCGGTCGCCCTCCTCAAACGTCACCTCGGAGATATTACGCCACTTGGACTTCGCTGCCAGACGTGACTTTGCAAGCTCCTCCTCGTATTTTTTCTGAAGTGCTGCAATGTCCTGCTCCTGCTCGTCAAGCATGGATTCGAGCGCGTCAATCGTGGCTTCCGCATCCGCAATCTGGTTGCTGTAGCTTGACACATTCGCTGAGGTCTGGTTCACAAGTCCGGCAACCCGGCTCTTCTCCGCCTCCGCTTCCGCCCGCAGATCGTTTAGTGCCAAGAGCTCGTCATTGAGCCGCGCCTTCGTCTCCTCCACTTGTTTGCGGGTGTTCTTAAACTGTTCCAGCATCTTACGGTCATAGGCGTGAATGCGGTCAATATAATCACTTTTATTCAGAAAATCGGAAAAGCTGGTGGATGAAAACAAAATGCCCAGATAGCTGTCGGCTCCTCCCCGCTCATACATTGCCTTGATGCGCACTTTCATATTTTCATACTGCTCATCCTGTATGCGGATAGCCTCCTCCAACTCCGCCTCTGTCTGTTCAATGTCCACTTCCTTCTGCTTGATATCCGCCTCGATCGCTTCCAGATTGGTACTGACCTGTGCCAGATCGTCATTGAGTGCGCTCAACTGCCCTAACAGGGAGTTTTTCGTAATTTCCAGAGACTCCTTCCGGTCCTCTGTGTCCTCTTTTGCATCCTCTGTTTTTTCCTTCTCAGCCTTTGCCTTTTGCAGCCGTTCCAGTGTTGTCTCGGCATAGACTGTCCTTGACACACTGCCGGCAAAAACCACTGCCACCACCGTAGCAAGCAGCATTGCCGCCGGCCGTTTATATGACACTTTCATGAATTCCTCTTTCCTTATTTTACACTATTTTGTTCCAAAGATTCTGTCTCCTGCATCGCCCAGACCCGGGACAATGTATCCATGTTCGTTCAGCCGCTCATCCATCGCGCCGATATAAAGGTCCACATCCGGGTGGTCTTTTTTCATGCGCTCTACCCCCTCCGGGGCAGCAATGATACACATAAAATGGATATTCCTGCATCCTCTCTCCTTGAGCATGCGAATCGCCGCAGAGGAGGAACCGCCCGTCGCAAGCATCGGATCCACCACGAAAACTTCCCGCTGGCTGCAATCTTCGGGCAGTTTACAGTAATACTCTACTGGCTCTAAGGTGTCCGGGTCACGGTACAGTCCGATATGCCCTACCTTCGCAGCGGGTATCAGCTGTAACATTCCGTCCACCATGCCAAGCCCTGCGCGCAGGATTGGCACCACCGCCAGTTTTTTGCCCGCCAGCTCCTTCACCGTCGTCTTGCAGATGGGCGTCTCGATCTCCACATCCGCAAGCTTTAACTCTCTGGTAGCCTCATAGCATATCAGATTGGCAATCTCACTGATGGTCTGTCTGAAATCCTTTGTCCCTGTCTCGGTCCTTCTGATAACCCCTATCTTATGCTGAATCAGCGGATGATCCATCACTACGATCTTTGCCATAATGCTGACCTCCTATTTCATCGTCTCCTCTTCGATCGCCTGTATCGCTGCCACGCGCCTGCTGTGCTTTTCCTCCCCCGGAAATGCCGTGTTCAGAAATGTGTCCACAATGCTCAGTGCCAGATTGGGGCCGACGATACCAGCGCCAAGCGCCAGAACATTTGCATTGTTATGCTCTCTTGTCAGCTTTGCAGACACCGTGTCGGCACAGAGTGCACAGCGGATGCCCTTTACCTTGTTCGCTGCGATGGAGATCCCGATTCCTGTCGTGCAGATCACGATCCCCCTGTCACATGTTCCTGACGCAACCGCCTTCGCAACTGCCTGCCCAAACGCAGGATAATCGCAGGATTCTTTGCCATAACAGCCAAAATCCTGATATTCAATCTGATGGTCGCTCAGGTATTTTAAAACCTCCTGTTTCAAGTCATATCCGCCATGATCACATCCAATTGCTAACATCTTTTATCCTCCTTATACTTGTATTACCTTGTGTCCCGCCGCTTTCAGCAGACGGTTCATCACTGCCTGTCCAAATCCCTCATCCAGCGCGTCCGCAAAGGACTCCGCATAAATAAAGGCAACCTCTTCATCGTCAAATTCCCGCAAAAAAGTGTACAGCTTCTTGGCTGCCTCGTGCGCGTCACACCTGCTGCCCGCATTTTTGACACTCGAGGCATGATACTGTGCAAGCTGTTCCGCCGTGCCAATCACACCGGTGCGCACACCTGCTGCCTCATGCGCTGCCGCCTGCTCATTGATATAGCGCACAACACGCTGCGGCTCGCCCTCCACAATCACCAGCTCTCCCTTTGGCGCGTAATGCCGGTACTTCATCCCCGGGGCTTTCGGCGCCTGCGCCGTATCGCTGCCGTACACTGTGACATCCACATCTGTCTCGCCGACCACCTCCGACAACATCTTCTGTGTGATATAACCGGGCCTTAATATCATCGGAATCCTGCTTGTCAGATCTACAATAGTGGATTCCAGCCCGATCTCAGCACCATCCGCATCCAGAATCATGTCAATTCTGCCATCCAGATCCTGCACTACATACTTCGCAAGTGTAGGACTGGGTTTGCCAGAGAGATTCGCGCTCGGCGCTGCCACATAACCGCCCGCTTTCCTGATAAACGACGCAGCAAGCGGATGACTCGGCATGCGCACTGCCACTGTGTCCAAACCGCCTGTCGTCTGACAGGGCACGATTGCTGACTTTCTGAAAATCATGGTGAGCGGCCCCGGCCAGAACGCCTCTGCCAGCATTGCCGCCTTCTCTGGAATCTCGCGCACAATACGCCCCAGTGCTGCCATATCTGCGATATGTACAATCAGCGGATTGTCACTGGGCCTGCCCTTCGCCGCATAGATTTTTCTCGACGACGCGGGATTGAGTGCATCCCCTCCCAGACCGTAGACCGTTTCCGTGGGAAAAGCGACCAGACCGCCGCGCCTGATGACCTCTCCTGCCCTAGACAGCTTCTCATCCATCTGTTTCGGCGTATCGGCAGCTCCTATGGCAACGATTGTTGTTTGCATTTTATTATCTCCATATTTTCCTGAAAATTTCACTGATTCTTATCCATTTTAGCACATTCCTGCGGTTAAATAAAGGTGTTGTGTAAAATTTTTGTAACATTTCGTCAAAGGAGGGTTAAAACAATTGTTTGCGCCTCTTCGTGGTGGCTTGATTTGAATGTATTTGAATGATTATTGTTGCATTTTGCTTCATTCTATATTAAAATATAGGCAGAAAGGAAGTGATAGCATGACTACTGTAAGTCTTCGGTTTGATGATGAGATGAAAAAACAGCTTGATGAAATGTGCGACGAAATGGGAATGAACCTTACCACTTTTTTTATGATCTATGCAAAAAAAGCACTGCGGGACCGTCGGATTCCCTTCGAGGTGACAGCCCCCTTAGACCCCTTTTACTCAGATTCCAACATGGAGCAGTTACGAAGAGCGAACCAACAGATACATAAGGGGCAGGTAGTTGTAAAGACAATGGAAGAATTGGAGGCTATGGAAGGTGAGTAATATCACATTTGCTGAAGATGCATGGGAGGAATACCTCTACTGGCAGTCACAAGATAAAAAACTTAAAAAAAGATAAACAGTCTTCTAAAATCTATCCAGCGAGAACCTTTTTCCGGTGAAGGAAAACCTGAACCGCTTAAAAACGCCCCCGAAGGCGAATGGAGCAGAAGGATCAACGACAAAGACCGACTTGTTTATAAAATCTGCAATGAAAACATCATTATAACCCAGTGCAAAGGGCATTATAATGATAAATAAGCCAGAATCTCCATCTACTCTGTTTTTATACACAAAAAAGTATCTCTTAATACGAAATTAAGAGATACTTTTTTTTAAAATCAAAATAACCACTTACCCCTGCACCATCAGGCTGGCAAGTCCCTTATCAAACAAACTGCTGTCCAAATACATCGAATGATAATTATTATAATACCGTTCTGTATATTGCTGTAATTTGGCTGTTACTTTTGCTTTGTCAGATGTATCAGAATAATACGCTCTCAGCAACTCCCTGACCTCCTCTTTTTCCCGCTCATAAAAGGTCTGCTGGCTGGCAAGCAGTTCCTCCTTATGCGTCAGATGCTGTGTGCTTTTTCCGATATCTTCCACAATATAAGCCGGCGTCATTTTCTCCATGATATTATTTCTTGATTCCTCATTGAAGCGGACATATTCTTCTATCAACTGTCCGAACGCGGGACGCAGATTTTCGGGCACAAGTGTGTTCTTTACGTTTTCCAGTGCAAATCTGCTGGATTCCAGCAATGCGACAGACGCAAAGGATGTTCCGCGGTAGCCGGACTGCGCATTGAGCTGATCCATTGCCATCACTGCATTCTTCACGCCTTCCTGTATCTTTGCACGGGCTTCCTCCGAAAGCGTGTCCGCGTTCTCTCTCATCCATTGGTCAAACACTTTATACTGGCATTCTGAACAGTCCTGAAACA
The DNA here is from genome assembly GCA_009774345.1 of Lachnospiraceae bacterium. Lineage (GTDB taxonomy): Bacteria > Bacillota > Clostridia > Lachnospirales > Lachnospiraceae > COE1. The sequence goes on from VSNR01000035.1 coordinate 6,958, forward strand.
AGTTTTTCTCACCGAATACAGACGACGCACGCAGCTCCATCTTGAAAGGGTCGTCTACCCTGTACCTCTCAAGCGACTTGGGATTTGCAAACTGTTTCATAAAATGCTGCATGAGCGCTTCCTGTTTTTTGTCCAGCGCGCTGTTTTCATACTGCTGGCGGACTGCCTCATCACTGATTGCCACACTGTCCTGCTGTGCTTTCTTTGCATTCTCCTTCTTTTCTTTCAGTTTTTCCCTTGCTTTTTCTGTTCCCGGGTCAACTTCTTCTGTAACGCATGTTTCTGCTGTCATACTATCATATCCGTTTATCTTGATACTACAGCTTAATACCTTACACCCTCGCGCTGCCTGTTCTGCTTTTGTCTTTTCTACATTTTCAGGTATCAAAGACAGATTATATTCCAACCATTCAGATGTCTTTTTATCTCTTAACGCGCTCGATAAGAGAGCATTGTTGATTTCAACCGAATACTCTGTGCTTTTCAGGCAGTCATATTTTTTTGTCAGATAATCTTTATACTCGGACACACTGCGACAGGTTTTTCCTGTGGACTGCTGGTCTGTGGTATTTTTTCGTTTCGTTTCCGTATAGTAATTTGTATAGAATGTATTGTTATTTACTCCTGTAACCGCCATCTTTTTTACCTCCAATATCTTGTTCTATTTTCCTTTTTCAATCACTGTAAAGCCGTCTTCTATCATCAATTGACTCATTTTCCCGCTGACCGGGATATCCTGATCACAAAAACGTACACAGTACGTTCCATCGCTCATTTTGATCAACCAGGAATTGTACCTGTTAATCTCATGCGCCTCCTGTACTGTCTCAATCTCTTCTATAGGCGGATCATAGCTGCACTGAATCACAAAAGTATAAGATCCCATCAGCAGAGCCCCCGCAAGAACCCATGCCGCAGCCGTTCCCCTTTTTCGCAGAACGCATCCTGTCTTTGCAACCATCCGAAAACGCTCAAGAAGCAGTTTAGAATTGGTGTTCACACGGTCCTTGTATTCCTTTAAAATTACCGCCAAGTACTCCCCCTTTAAATCATTGTCCAGTTCCTTTACCGCCATCAGGTCACACCGGATTTCAAGACTCTGGCTCAAGTCCTTTTTCAATAAATATACACATGGATTCCACCAGTACAGTGCGCATAATATATTGATCAGATTCTTTGTCAGGAGATCATTATTCTTTAAATGTGCGCACTCGTGCAGAAGAATCAATCTCAACTGCCCGTCCGTATATTCTTTATCTGGTATGAGAATCCTTTTTCGCAGGATGCCAAAGCAACAGGGCGTTTGAACTGCTGCGGTCAAAAGTATGTCTGGCTTTCTGCTGCCCTTCCACAAGATATTTACGAGCTGTGCAGCACTGTTGTTTCTTTGTGCGGGCATGGTGCCAAAATAGCGGGATATCTTGATGTACTGAACCGCATCGCGCAGTAGAATCCAAACGGTTCCTGCAATCCAGACCAAACATACCACATCATACACAGAAACCTCATTTCCGAGCTTTTGTTCAATGTACCAGAAATAATGTATTCTGTTGTAGAGTGCTCCGCCTTCTACGACCTTTGTCCATGGAAATTCAACCGGAATGAGCATTCGTATCATGCAAAACAAATATAAAACAATCACGCCTGACACGCTGCATAGATCTGTCAGTTTCAATTTCGTCCGCAGCACATAGAACATCACGATCAGAATACTGCTCCAAAAGACCGTCATCCAGATAGAAAAAAATGTGATCTGCATGGATTAATCTGCCCTGAGGGAAGCAATCACTTCTTCTAGCTTGGCTATCACCTCCGCATCCTTTTCTCTGGGATTTTTCCTGCTGGCGCCAATCAGGGCGGCCGTGAGATCTGCCAGAGAATTTGCATTGATTCCTCTGTTCATCAGGACAGACGAATAGTATTCTTCCTTGGAAAGTGACGGTATCAGCTTCCTCGCATATGTTTTGGCTGACTTCTCAAGTCCTGCCACTTCGAGATAGCCCTGATCTGTTAAGGACTGCACTGTCCTGCACAGTGTGATATTGGTCCAGCCCTCGGATTGCAGCTGCTTTGCCATCTCGTTCGTTGTCATCGGTTTTTTGATTTCCCAGAGATAGTTCATCAGTTCTTCTTCCCGTTTGTTTAAGCTTTCTTTCTTTTTGAACATCTTTTTCAACCTTGTCCTCCTGTTGTAAGTTTTATAAAATTGATATCAAATATTATTTTATGATATTGCATATATTATATCGTCTGATTTTTCATTTTATGAATATATTGTCAGTTTTTTTCTTATATTGTCAGTTTTGGAAACAACGGACATATCGGCTTTAATGAGCCAGATACGGTATTCCCCAAGGAAACGCACTGTGTAGACCTGACGAAAAGCACCATAGAAGCCAACGCCCGTTTTTTCCAGTCTATGGAGGAAGTGCCCAAGCAGGCGTACACGATGGGCATCCAGTCTATCATGCGCGCCAGAAAGATTCTGGTGATCGTAAGCGGCGCGGGCAAAGCCAATATCGTGAAGGAAGCCTTTACAGGTCCGGTTACTCCTCAGGTTCCGGCTTCCATCTTACAGCCCACCCAGATGTGACACTGATCGCGGACAAAGACGCGCTGCGGTATCTATAATGATTAAAAAAGGCCAGCCTTACGGCTGACCTTTTTCACTCTTCATTTGATTTCGAAATTCATTTGCAGACAATCCTGTAAATTTCTTAAATACTCTGGAAAAGTGCGCCATATCCAAGAAGCCTACCTTTTCCGCAATATCCCCGATACGCAGGGACGGTTCCCACAGAAGTTCCTTGGCTTTCTCAATACGGGTTTGATTCAAGATATCGGAAAAACTTTTCTCCACATGCTGGTTTAAAATCTTACTGAGATGCCACTGGCTCACATACACATGGTCTGCAACATCGGACAGCTTTAACTTTTCCATATAGTTTTCTTCGATATACTTTACCGCATTCTGCGCTATAAAACTGCCCGCCGCTGTTTCCTCCGGCTCTTCTTGTACCGCTTTTCCGTCTTCCGTGCGCTCTTTCATGTGAGACAGATTTTGTACCATTACTGAAACCGCTTCCTCTAGCTCTTCCATCTTGGAGGGCTTGAGCAGAAACCGCGTCACCCCTAGGCGTATCGCCTCTCTGGCATACTCAAAATCCCGAAATCCCGTAAGAATCGCAATCTGCATATGGGGATGCTCTGATTTCAATGCGGCAATCATGGCAAGTCCGTCCATGCCCGGCATCCTGATATCCGAAAAAAGAATGTCTGGATTTTCTTTTTGAATAATTTCCACTCCGCTCTGGCCGCTTTCTGCCGTTGCGGCAACATAGCAGTCCCACTTCTCCCAAGGGACTGCCTTTGACAATCCCTCCACGATAATCGGTTCGTCGTCAATAATTACAACCTTGTACATCTTTACCCCTTTACAGCACCTGCCGTCATACCTTTTATAATATATTTCTGCATGAAAATATATACAATCAATACAGGAACCACTACCAGAGAAACCGCAGCAGCCATCAGTCCATAGTCCGTTCCTTCATTGGAGGTCAGCTCATTTAAGAGTCTGGTAATCGCCATGACCTCCGGCCGTCTCAGGAAAAACATCTGGGTGAACAAATCATTATAGCTCCAAAGGAAGGAGAAAATCGCCACTGTGGCAAAGGAAGGCTTTGTCAGCGGGACAATCACCCTGAAGAAAATTTGTACCGGTCCGCATCCTTCCATAAAAGCCGCCTCCTCCAGCTCGATCGTCAGGCTTCTGATATACCCTGTAAGTACGATGATTGCAAAGGATAAGTTTCCTGCTACCTGAGGCAGAATCACAGACAGCATGGACAGCCACCAGTTCTTCGTGCCGGCAATCCCCCATGAAACCTCCATCGTATACACTGGAATCACGGTCGCAAAAGCCGGGAACATCATTCCTGCAACCACAAGCATGTATAAAATATTCCGCAGTTTAAAATGATACCGCACCAGCGCAAATGAAGCAAGCCCTGCCAGCAAAATCACAACCGCGCAGACCATAGTGGAGATGAAAATGCTGTTTTTGTAAGCAGTGGGAAAAGGAGACAGGCAACAAGATCGTGGATATGTCTGCTACCGCGGATGACACCTTTAAAGTGCGGGTGATCACGGACTTTGAGACTGGTTCGGAGCCGGATGTGCTGTTTTTCTTTAACGGCTCGGATTCCAACAACTTTATTGATGCCGGAAAAGTGGTGTCCATAGAGGATATCCGGGCAGAATATCCTGACTATGCGTCCAATCTCGATGACGGACGGATTCCATGATTATGACCATTGTGACCATATTTGGACAGGCGCTGCATGTAGGCGAGCTGTTTACGCTCGCCAACTACAGGAAAGCATTTGAGAACTTAAATATTTTCGGCGCCCGCAAAACCTTATTTTAATCCTAAAAACTCCTCATAGATACCGCTCACCTTCGCAGCGTCTTCTCTCTCCGGCATCTCACAGAAGATGCGAAGAAGCGGCTCCGTACCGGAAAATCTGGCAACAACCCATCCGCCGTTCTTAAAATAAATCTTACACCCGTCCATATAAGAAATATGATCAATCTCAAACGGAAGCCCGGGCACTTTTTTCTCCTCCATCAGAATTTCCTGCATCCTGACCTTCTTCTCCACAGAAAATTTATAATCGCGCTCCTCCATATAGATCGCCACGCACTCCTTCTCAATCATCCTGTAGATTTCCGAGAGACGCTTCCCTGTCACTGCAATCATCTCCACAAGAAGGGCTGCCGCGTAAACCCCGTCCTTGCCGTTGATGTGGCCTTTTACCGTCAATCCGCCTGAGGACTCCCCACCGATAATGGCGTCCACTTCCGACATTTTGGCAGAGATATGTTTAAATCCCACCGGGACCTCATAACACTTCTGTCCAAAACGCTCTGCCACCTTATCCAGCATATGCGTGGTCGCAAGATTTCGCACCACAGGTCCGCTCCACCCTTTGTATTTCACCAGATAATAATACAGCAGCACCAAGATATCATTGGGATGCTTTCCCATTCCTTTGGAATGCAGGGGTCGATCTCAAGGAAATCCATCTGCGGCCTGACGCCAAGGATAAACCGTGTGGCGGCAAAGTAAGCCCAGCCGCCGGAGCCTGTCATAAAGGGATGTCTGGCCCTTCCAAATCCCGTGTGGTCCTTTCCTATGATAAACTGACAGTAAGAATACGGTTCTGCTTCCCGGATTTCAATCATGCCATTTTGATTGTAAGGGCACAGTGCATTATAGAACTTCATTGCCCTGTCTCCCCTGCCAAGCTTGCACTCTGCCGCCCACGCCCAAGGATTGGGATGGGAAAATACAGCCCCATTTTCTTTCAGCCCCGGATACACCCGCGTGACAAAACCGATCTCATCATCCGGTTTTGTATAGGAAGGGGCGTTCAGCAAAAGCCCATACGGCGTGTACAGATACTCGTCTACACTGTCCATCGCCATTATCCCTTTGTCCTTTGGCGCAGCCCCTGACAGCACTGCCCATGTATTTGACTCCAAGTGCACTTTCCCTTCTGTATCTTCCTTTGTGCCGATTTTGCGTCCGTTTTTGGTAATGCCGCGGATATACCACTTTCCATCCCAGAGTTCCCTGTCGCAGGCTATTTTTACACGCGCGGCACACTCCCTGTACTGTCTCACATCGTCCCCGCGTCCAAGGCAAGACGCCAGCTCCACAAAGTTCTGTAAAGCCCAGTAGTGCAGGAAAGACACCATCGCGCTCTCCCCGCCCCCAAGGTTTAAACAGTCATTCCAGTCTGCCCGGAGCCCTTTGCAGATTCCGCTTGCCCCGACCTCTCTGGCAGAGAAATCAAGAATGGTTTTGAGATGCTCATAGACCGTGTCCTCCCCCTCATCCGCATAGGGGACCGTCTCATTCAAAAATTCAATTTCCCCGGTCTCTTTTACATACTCTGTCACCGCGCTCACAAGCCAAAGGGCATCATCGGAGCACGCATCCTGAATCCCGTGGATTCTGTTCTCTTTATCTGGCTCAGGAATCACGGTTGGCGATTGGAACGGTTTTTTTCCGGTCTCGGGCTCAAACCACTCGGGCTGGAAAAGATGCAGTCCATATCCCTTGGAAACCAGCCCCTTTAGCAGCTGCACAATCCTTTTTCTGCACATTTTCGGATTCGAATGTGGAATCGTCATGGCGTCCTGCGCCGTATCGCGGTAGCCAAGCCCTGTTCTGCCCCCCACTTCGATAAAGGAGGCAAACCGGGAAAACATAACGTTGATTTCTGACTGGTACAGCGTCCATGTATTGATGAGCGTATTCATGCCGTCATGCGGCGTCTGAATTTGCAGCTTGTCAAATTTCTCCTGCCAGAACGCCTGGAGTCTCTCATAGGCTTTATCCACCTGAGAAAAATCACTGTATTTCTCACGCATGTTTTTTTCGCTTTCGCGGTTTCCCTCTCCCAAGAGAAAAATCAGCCGTATCGTTTCCCCCGGTTTCAGCACGATATTCTTTTGCAGGGAGGCACAATGATTGTTTCCAAGCTCTTTTGAACCAGAGCAGGTTCCCCGCTCCACCGCCTCAGGGTTGTTTTCTGTGCGGTAACTGCCGATAAACTTGTCTCTCAGGCAGTCATAGCCGTCCGGCTGGAAGCTTGACGCAAAATACTGGAACCCAAACTCCTCATAAAACAAGTCCTGCTCAATAATTCCATCCTCATAGGAGGAGCCTGCACAGTACATGCTCATCTGAAAATTCTGGTTGTCGATCATAATGTGATGGAATGAAAACTCTGCATAGCTGAAGATGCTTAAATTCCGCTCGTGATCATCTGTATTTTCCAGTGTCACATCCCACAATTCCACCGCATCTCCTATGGGGACAGACAGCTTCTGGCTTGCCTTTATTTTGTCATACTCACATGTATAGACTGTATAGGACATCCCATGGCGGCAGGTATATTTTGCCTTGTCCAAAGGTTTTCCGACCGGCTGCCATGAGACACTCCAGTAATCCTTCGTCTCGTTGTCCCGTATATACACATAATGTCCGGGTCTGTCCGCGGGAACGCTGTTTCCCCGAAATCTTGTGACCCTGTGATACTCGGGGGTTTTATAAAACATATATCCCCCCGCCGTATGGTTCACCACCACACATGTATCTTCCACTCCGAGGTAATTTGTCCACGATGCGGGCAAATCCACCTTTTCAATTACATATTCCCTCTTTGCATTGTCAAAATATCCATAACGCATTGAAAGCACCTCCCTGCTTATTTGTTGCTTTTATTATAAGGGATGGTGCTTTGTATGAGTATTGTTCGTTCTGGCATATTTTGTATTATTTTGGTGAGTTGATGCTGACAATGCGGCGCAGTGTGAATCAGGCATTGAGCGTCTGCATGATTCCCATATACACTGCCCACGCCACACGCTCTTGATACTCCTCCTGCGTCAAAAGCGCTGCCTCTGCGGGATTGCTCATGAAGGCGCACTCGGATTCGGTTTCACATAGGCAGACTTACATTGACAATCGGAAAATCTATCAATAAAAATGCACTTGCTTCATGTATGATACCTTGATTTCATGCGATGTCAGAACGCATGGAACCAGAAATCGAAACCACGTTCTCCTGTCTCAACATTATACAACAGGGAACAATCGCGTTACAACAGTTATTTATTCCTAATGTCCCGTAATTTTTACGGGGCATTTTGTAATTCAGGAGGTATATATGGACTATCAATTAGAAATCAAACAAATTGTGGACTACCCACGGTGCCGCATCTACCGCGAGTTCCTCCGCTGCCTTATGGAAGATAGGGACATCCGTACAAACGGAAGTTCCTATCTTTTTTATTACATGACGCTCTGCTCCTATGCAAACTTCCGCTCTTCCTACCGCCGGATAGAGGGCATCTCCTATCTGGTGGGTCCGGGCGAGTGGATCTGCAAGACCTCGGAACTGGCGGAATGGTTCCGCACACGCTTCCAGCATCAGGCAGTCGCCATTCTGGACTTCCTTCAAGAGCAAAATTACATCACTTACACCAAACTTGGCAGAAATCACCTGATTAAATTCACGATCAATGGCTGGAAACAGCACAATACGGCGCTTGATTACAATTACCCATGTCTGAAGGATGTGGGTTTTTTCTTTTTCCCGGTTGCTGCCGTACATGAACTGATCAGCATGGGCAAATGCTCGGAGATGGATATTGTGCTTGACCTGTGGGTACACGCCATCTATAACGACCGGCAGGTGCAAGGCTCTGAACTGGGGCCTGTGGTCTATTTCCGCAATGCCACCGGCAATCCGCTCACGAATTTCAGCGACCTTGCCCTGCGTTGGGGCATATCGAAGGCAACGGTAAGCCGGATTTTAAGCAAACTGCAGGACAAAAAATATCTCTCACTGGTATCCTTCACCGGCAGGCACGGCAGCGTCATCTATCTGTGCAGCTACCTGTCTACCATGTTTGGTATCAGTGACGTAATGATCGACAAGACGGAAGCTTCGCATCCGCGGAAATTTCCATGACATTTCAGGTTCCCGTACATATTCCGGAGGATTTATCACTTCCCGAAACAGAAGCCATCCGTGATGAACAGATCACGATTATGGAGGCAGACGGCTGCGTTTCAGGGCAGCCCGGTTGCGTTTCAAAACCGCACATGAAAAAAGTAGTTCAGAAAGTGGCGCAAATCCTTGCCACACAAGGGGTTTCGTGCTGCGAATGCCCCCGGACGCAATATAAGTTATATCCCTTATCCGACTGCAAAGAAACTAATTTAAGGTATTCCCTACAGATTGTCTATCCGGACGGCAAGATGCCCTACCGGTTTGAACTGACGCTCTCGCCGGTCATTCCGCCAGAAGACCGCAGTAATACACCCGTCAACCAAGCAGACACCCAAAATGAAGAAAGAAGGTAAACACTATGGCAGACACAAGACCAAACAAAAATATTCCCTCTGAACAGGAAAATCCCCTGTTCCACGACACATGGAAGCTGCTGAAGAATTACCGGGATGCCGTCTGGAACCTTGAACTGGCTGTCCAGCAGGTACGCAGCACCTTTGAGATTGAGTTTGGAAGCAGCATTGAGGAATTTCTGGATTCTATCTACCTTGCCGGGGCAGATATTGGCGGTACACGGCTGGAGAATTATGCCAGGAGCATAGTGTGAAGCCTTAACGTGGTGGTTTAGACATAGTAAAATAAACGCCAGAAAACTGCCGCTTTCAAAAAAGAAACTATTATGTAGGAAAGGGTATCAGGCAACAGAAGGAGGCACTACTGTCATCCCTTCCTTTTCCAGTAATTTAATGGCCTGCTGGATATATTGTTCCTTGCGTTTTTGGAGAAGCTGTTCCGGGAGCTCCTCATAATGGATATCGGAAGGCTGGAAGGCCTCCTTCTTCAGGAACATATGGTAAAGGCAGGTCAGGAGCATACGCGCTACAGCGATAATGGCACGCTTGTGCCCGCGGCGCTTTTTGATCCGGTCATACTTGACCCGGAAATAAGGGTTCTGCTTGTCCTTGATAGCAGCAAGTGCACACTGGACTAGCAGGGGCTTTAAGTAAGCACCAGCCCTGGAAATACGGCAGCTCTTCTTTTTGCCGGCGCTCTCGTTGTTCTGAGGGGTAAGCCCGCCCAGGAGCAGAGATGCTTAGCAGATTTGAAGACCGTCATGTCAGGGCCGATCTCAGCAATGATATAACGGGCGGAGGTCTGCGTGATGCCAGGGACGTCAGAGGCCAGCTGGACCAGCTCGTCATAGGGTTTGGAGAGTTCTACGATGGCATCGTCCAGTCTGCCAATGACGGAAGAGAGGTAGTCGGCATGCTCTCGGCAGAGATTCATCTTAATAGCCTGGTCATTGGAGATTTCGTAATCAATGATGGAGGCGACAACATCATCCGCTTTATCCTTAGCCCGTCTAAGGAGCAGCTTTTTGCAGTATTCCGGATCGAAATCCTGTCCGGATAAAAGGTAATCGATAATGGAGGAAGCGGATTTGCCGAAAGTGTCGGTGAGGACAGAGCCAAGGGCGATGTTGGAGACAGTGAGGGCGTTCTGGAGCCTCATTTTCTCGCTGGAACGCTCATTGACAAGTTTATAACGGTAGCGGAAGAGTTCCCTGAGTTTACGGATTTGCTTGACAGGGATGTAACTGGAGGGAACGATGTCGAACTTGAAAAGGTCGGCGATCCACATGGCATCCTTGTCGTCGGTTTTTTGGCCCTTAATAGCCCGGACGTATTTAGGGTTGGCGACAACGACATGGAGATGACCTTCCAGGACATTGAAAATGGGGATCCAGTATTTACCAGTGGATTCCATGCAAACCTCGGGGCAGTTATGCCGGAGGAGCCAGTCGCGGCAGGCAATGAGGTCGGAATTAAAAGTGGCGAACCGCTTTTTCTTATAAGTGGTAACGCCTTTGAAGTCAGTAGTGGCGATACAGACGGCGATAAACTTTTTGTGGACGTCCATACCGGCACAGTTGTGGTGAACGATACGCAGCATAAAAAAGCCTCCTTTCAAAAGGAGCAGGCATTGACTGGTCACCCAGCGGAACAAAAACGCGAGGCTTTGTTAAACAAAGATTAGCGTACGTGCTTAGGATCACACTGATTTGTGCTTGAAAAGGTAACCGGCACATATTAGCGTGCGGACTTGAAACCCGAAATGATGGAGGGAGACAATTCTACTTTCCCTCCCGTGCTCTGTAGTGTACCTGCTGATATCATTATAAAAGAAAAGGAGCCAAAAGCAAAGCAATGCACCCGCTTCATCCGGATTTGTGTTGCAGCGCAGCGGCAAAATGTTGGTTAGAAATACGAAACTTACAAATACACAAGGAGGCTTTTATGTATATTACCGCATCAACCTACGGGGGCATCGACTGGCATGACTCCCGCACCATACACGAACAATTAAGAAACAACGGCTCTTTCAATATCGGGGATGAGCAGGTTCCGGAAGCCATTGCCGATGATATTGCAAAAGATTTTCCCTATGTAGAGAACATCCGGGAAAAGATTCTACAGGCTCTCGCTCAAAAAACCTGCTTCCGATTTGCAATCAAGTCGGAGGAGACAGACCGTGACGGAAATATAAGCTATAAGGATTGCGAATCCTGTGAAATGAACGGACAGACTTATCTGGAACGGGAAGCTGTCTTTGATGGCAGCGGACTGACGCTGAACCGTGATTACGCTTTCGGGCAGGGTATCTCCCTTTCCATTTACATCATTTTGCAAACAGGTTACTGGCCGCAAGCGTCCGCATCTGCCCTATCACATCATCATAAGATACCGCATCTTCTGCAAAATAATCTGTAATGGCCTGATAATCCTCCCTATAGAAAGAATTACCACAAAATTCAAGAATAACTGCCGGTACATCAACTGCTTCATCCGCTGACGGACATATCCGCATCTTTGAACGGTGTTCCCTTACTTCCCGTACCAGCTCAGTAAACCCATCATTAAATTCTATCAGAGGAGTCAGTTTGAAAATATCATACAGGTGGCGGGAATAACGTTTTGACTTTCCCTGAAGGTAATAGTCACACAGGGCAAAGACTTTATCTATATAAGTCCGTTCCAAAGACTGAAGGTTCATGGAGAACCTGCCAAGAGAAAACCGTTCCGCCAAATCCGTCCTCCCCCTGCCCTCCAGATAATCTCCAATATAATTACGGATCTCAACAGTCTGTGTGGGAAAAGAGTAAGAACCCAGGGCAGTCTCCAGCTTTACATATTGTGGCAGCCTGTCATCCTGAAGGCCAAACACGGATTCATAAGAAAACAGGTAGGCATTATAATCCCTGTCACTCTGGGTTTCTTCCCAGTTTGCAATCGGCATACCCAGTTCCTCACTGATTTCCCTCAAAACAACGTTTTTTAATTTCTTTCTCCTGCCCTCCCCGATATGCTCCTTAAAGGTGATGTCTATATCTTCAGAAAAACGGTCTATCACATGGAAGCCTTTTGACAGGGATGTCCCTCCCTTGAACACACACTCAGCCAACTGTTCTGAAAGCAGTTTCAGGATCAGTGTCACATAATAATCTTTTTCCACTACGGCCGGTGTCCTACTGCTGCTGTCAGCAGCCTGCCCAACCATATCCTTAAATGTTTCCCTATCCCTGTGCAGATACATACTCCACCCCCGTCTCATAAATCGCCTTATATATTTTCAGCGGATAACTTGCAAGAAACCTGTCTACTGCTGATTTTGTAAGGGCGTGCTCCCTTGCGTAACCGGTAAGAATCCGCCCGCAGACCTCCGGTTCCTCCTCTGCGCACCTCTCCAGATCCTTCAGGCAGTCCAGAAACTGCAGGACAGCCACATTCTCATCCGTAACATCCACAACAGGGCGTCTCAGGATGTACTTCCTGTTCTTTATGGTCAGTTCCCGAATCTGTGCCGGTGCAAAATTACTGGTGATTTCCTCCGTAAGCGGCACCTGGGCAGACAGCCCCATGCGGTTTGCCAGGGTATATCCCGAATAGTACCCTACCCTTTTCCCCCTGCGTCTCACATATTTATGGAGCGCCACCGTATCCGCCGTCAAAGCCATCCTTTCCCCAAACATATCTGTTTTGGGGAAATAATAGATTCCTGACTCAAACCTGCACAGGATGCCGTCATCCGTAAGCCGCTTTAAGTGATACCGAAGGTTTTCCTCCGACAGTCCGGGAATGGAAATATCTCCGGAAAAGATTGGTTCCCCCAGTTCATAATTCCCCTTTAGATATTCATGTAACACGACACTCACCTGCTTTCGATTTGTAAATTAGTTGTTTACTTACTGTTAGTATATCCAAAAACCAAAATTTAGTCAATGAAAAAAACAGGAAATTCTGTTCTTACCTTTTTCCTGTTACATATTCTACTCATAATTCTACTGTAAAAATATGTGGGTAAAGAAATTTCTAAAAGCTTTCCGTTTATACAATATCTTGTGTTTTGTATTTGACTTTTTCAATATCTTGTTCTATCATAAACTTGTTATTGAATTTTGTGCAATTTCGGAACGGAAAGCACACGCTGTTTAAGTTTGTACGGAGTCAGAAAGTATAAAGTGCAGGTCACTTTACGCCTTCTGACTCTTTTTATGTCTGTAACATCATTTAACAGGCTATCATACAGCATATCTGTACGCAGGCAGGAATGATCCGGCAGTTAAGCCGCCATCATCTCCTGCCTTTTTGCGCGTGTAATGGAGCCTATGGCGAATACCGCGACAACGAGACGACAGGCGAGTTCGTTCAAGAAGGGAGGCTGAAAGTGGAAATTCGCAAATTCACTGGCAAAATCTAAAAGAAAAGAGGTAATAACGAATGTCACAGACAACAGAACGCATCCACGAACTGGTGGATAAACTCAACCAGTACCGCGATGAGTATTACAACAAGAATGCTCCCAGTGTGTCAGATGCAGTCTACGACCATCTTTACGACGAACTGGAACGCAATGTGCTTTGATAAAGCACATTGGAGAAGGAATCGGGGATCATCCTGAGTAATTCCCCCACCCAGACCGTAGGCTATAAAGCTGTCAGCAGTCTGGAAAAGGTGCGGCACCCCATCCCGCTGCTCTCACTGGGCAAGACCAAGATGGTAAGCGAGCTGGCTGCCTTCTTGAAGAAACATGCAGCCCTGCTCATGCTGAAGCTGGATGGTCTGACCGTAAAGCTCGTTTATAAGGGCGGGAAACTTGTGGAAGGCTCCACCAGAGGCGACAGCAATGAAGGGGAACTCATTACCCACAATGTCTCCGCTTTCCGGAATGTGCCGCTTTCCATTCCTTACAGGAAACACCTTGTAATAACCGGCGAAGGGTTCATCCATAAAAACGACTTTGAGCGCCTGAAGGATACCCTGACAGGCAGCGACGGCAAGCCCTACCACAATGCAAGAAACCTTGCCGCTGGCTCTATCCGCTGTCTGGATGCAAATATCTGCAAGGAACGGGAAATCAGCTTTTTTGCCTTTAACATTCTTGAGGGCATGGACGAGTTCACCGACATCTGGGACAGCCGCAGCAGCCTGCTGCTCTCACTGTCCGAGTACGGTTTCGGTATCTGCCCTTTCCTGACGGTTTCCCCTGATGAAACGGCTGAGAACCTTGCTGCAAAAATTAAGACGCTGACAGACCTTGCGGAGATTAAAGCCTGCCCTGCAGGCTTGGACATCCCTATCGACGGGATGGTGCTGCGCTTTGACAGCTTTTCCTATTCCGCAAGCCTCGGCAGAACCGGACACCATTACAACGACGGCATTGCCTTCAAATTTGAGGATGACACCTATGAAACAGTCTTCCGCTCCATTGAGTGGCAGACAGGACGCAGCGGCGAGATTGCCCCGATCGCAGTATTTGACACAGTGGAAATTGACGGCTGTGAGGTATCCAGGGCGAGCCTCCACAACCTGACATTTATCAAGGGACTGGAGCTGCACCCCGGATGCCGTATTCTGGTTTCCAAGCGCAACATGATCATCCCCCATGTGAATGAACTAAAGTTCATGGGAAAATCTGGACCGTGGGGACTATCAGGACATGACGCCGCAGACCTGCCCCTGCTGTGGGCAACCCACACGCATCCATTCCAGGGCAGGCGACAAGGGACGCATGGTAGAGACGCTCCACTGTGACAATCCCGAATGTGGCAGCCGCATCCTTCAGAAATTTGTACATTACGCGGAAAAGAAAGCCATGAACATCAGGGGACTTTCCGAGGCAACGCTGGACCAGCTTATCCGGCTCGGCACCTTAAAGGGTTATCAGGATTTGTACCACCCTGACCGCTACCGGGATGAGATTATTGCACTGGAGGGCTTCGGTGAAAAATCCTATGAAAACCTGATTGCTTCCATCAATGAGAGCCGCAGCACAACCTTTGTACGCTTTGTTGTAGCAAAGGTCTGCTTCGCAGCCCTCGGACATTCCCCTGATCGGCAGGACTGCCAGCAGGATACTGGACAGACATTTCCACGGCAGCCTGCGGGAGCTGAGGCTGGCTGCGCTGGATCGTTTCGACTTTACCTGCCTTGAGGGGATTGGGGACACAATGAGCAGCAACCTCCATGAGTGGTTCCGCAATTCGGATCATCTCCTGTTATGGGGCAGCTTACAGAAAGAATTACACTTTGAAAACGGTTTGGATGCAGAGGCATCCAGAGATGGAGAAAGGGCGGGAAAGGACTCCGCCCATATGAACGAAACAACGAACAACACATTTGCAGGATGCACCATTGTAGCGACAGGAAAACTTGAGAACTTCACCCGCGACGGGATCAACGCCAAAATCATCAGCCTCGGCGCCACGCCCGGCAGCTCCGTTACCAAAAAGACGGATTACCTGATATGCGGAGAAAAGGCAGGCAGCAAGCTGGCAAAGGCAGAGCAGCTCGGCGTTAAAATCCTGACTGAGCAGGAATTTTTGGAAATGCTGTCGGCATAAGTTTCCTTATTACCATAAATCTTGAAAAAGCTGTCTGAAAAACGGCAGCTTTTTCAAGTATTCTGGCAGTCACAGGGTACTTATTCTATATACGGGTTCTGTACGCAATCCGTAAAACAATTCAAATCGCAACTGACAAAACGGCAGAATCATGCTATAATTTGAGAAAGAGAGGTATGCTATTTATGGCAGACAAAACGAACACTATTCAGGAACCGAACCTTGCAGACAGTTTTTTATTTGGGAAAGTAATGAGCGACACGGAAATATGCCGCATGGCACTGGAAAATATATTACATGTCCCCATTAAAAAGGCAGAGTTCCCTGTTACCAAAAAAATCACTGACAGAGCACCTGACAGAGGGGGCATCCGCTTAGATGCCTGCATCAATGATGAGCAGGAAACCATTTACTCTGTTGAGATGCTGTGCTGCAAAGATGAGGAGCTTCTCAAAAAAGCAAGGTATTTCCAGTGCAATATCGACTCGGACATAATCCTCTCCGGAAAAAGATGCACAAAGCTGAAGAAATCGTACATCATCTTTATCTGCACCTTTGATCCATTTTCCGACGGGCGGCACATCTACACCTTTGAGAATCGGTGTCTGGAAGACCTGTCGCTGGCGCTCGGTGATGAGACCACCGAGATATTTTTAAGCACCAGGGGTAAAAAGGACGATGTGGATGATGAGATAAAGAATTTTCTGGCTTATGTCGAAAACAGCACTGACGCCTGTGCGCAGCAGACCTCCAGCCAGCTGGTCAAAGCAATCCATAAAAGAATAACTGAAATTAAGCTGGACAAGGATATGGAACTCCAGTATATGACTTTATTGCAGAGGTAAGGGGGAATATAATGTCAGAAGGAATCGTTTATCAGAATAAAGATATTTTATTTAAGATCCTCGGCCAGACTTATAAAGAAAAAAGTTTTGCGGCATATGGAATTGACCTGCCACCGATCAGGGAACTGCTTCCCACAGACCTGCCGAAGATTGCTGCAAATGAAAAAAGCATTGACAACCTGTTTCTGCTGGAAGACGGCACATATGCGATTGTAGATTATGAATCGGTATACAAAAAGGCGAATAAGATAAAATATCTGAATTATATCGCGCGGGTAATGGAAAAATACTTTAAGGAAGATGAAACCTTCAACCTGCGCCTGATCGTTATCTACACCAGCGATGTGCAAAGCGCGGAGCCAACGCTTGAAACGGACTGTTTTACCCTGCGTACTGAGCAGGCTTTCCTGTCCCATATAGACGGCGAGGCAGCCTTCCGTGAAATTCAGGGCAAGCTCCAGTCCGGCAGCCCTTTGGCAAATGATGACCTGATGCGGCTGGTGATCCTGCCGCTTACGGTTCCCGGTACGGAAGGGAAACAGAATATGCTGGAGAGGATCGTTGACCTGGCTGAACAGATACCGGACGAAGGGCAGCGGATTTTTACCCTGTCCGGCGTGATAGTTGCAAGTGACAAATTTATAAACAGGGATTACATGGATCAAATAAGGAGGCGCATCAACATGACACAGTTAGGACAGCTTTATGAGAAGGAAAAAATTGAATATGGTAATCAGAAAGCAAGGGAAAAAGTTATAGAAATGGCTAAATCCTTGATGGATGAAGGTGACGACCTTATTAAAATTATGAAAGTTACAGGACTGACTGAGGCAGAGTTACTTCGCCTTCAGGATGAAAATGTAACGGTATAATAGGTATGCACATAGCTTAGGACCGGTTTTCGCCGGTCCTTTTCTATTATGCCACACCTTTTGTTAAAAGCGTTTGCGGAAGGATTTGAACCTTCGGTGCGTTGCCGCACACCACCTTAGCGGGGTGGCACCATAAACCACTCGGACACGCAAACGGAAAGTGGATGGGGCAGGACTCGAACCTGCGGTGTTTCTTTGTGACGGATTTACAGTCCGCTGCCCTCGCCGCTAGGCATACCCATCCATAATGTGACCAGGGGGAGTCGAACCCCCGTATGCAGAACCACATATCTGCAAAGCGAACTGCGTTCGCTTAACTGCCACTGTCCTATAGCCACAGTAGCTCCTGTGGGACTTGAACCCGTCATTTCCGGCTTGAGAGACCGGCGTCCAAGGAACTAAAGTTCCTTTACCTTTAGACTAAGGAGCCATATAATGATCCCCGCGGGACTTGAACCCTGCATTTCCGGCTTGAAAGGCCGTGTGTCCAAGGAACTAAAGTTCCTTTACCTTTAGACTAGGGGACCGTACAGCAGGCATTTCCAGCCTGCTCTTTTACTGCTATCTCTATTTTCTATCTTCCATTCATGCGCTGATCTGTACCTGCGCCGCCGGATCTGTTATAACCAGAATATCATCCATACGCACCTGCAGAACCGCTGCCAGCACCACCAGATTATCCAGTGTCGGCAGGGCAGCTCCCTGCTGCCACTTGTAGATAGCCTGCGGCGTTGCAAAACCAAAAACATCCTGCAGATCCCTTACCGATAATCCCGCCTGCTTCCGCAGCCTGCCTATGTTCTGCCCTGTCCTTACCATATCTATAACCGGCATATTTGCCATGATCCTCACCCCCTGTTATTAAAATCAAGTAGATTTTCTACTTGCTGCGTGGGACACAGTTGCGCCAGCAACAATTTCCTTATGTGTCCCTGTGCATGATAAATATCTAGGCGGTATATGCCCCATATGGGACTTGAACCCATGACGTCTCGATTAAAAGTCGAGTGCTCTCCCAACTGAGCTAATGGAGCATAAAAAATACCGCCCATCTCGAAGAGATTTCCTCATCTTAAGATAAGCGGTACATGAAAGCTATGATCTATTTCCGACAGTCTCCATAAGACCTGCCCTGACATCACACAGTTTTTCGCCTTTTTCTTACCTTGCATGAGCGCATCTTAACCAGACTCTGTTCTTTTTCTTTACTGAACAGTGCCTCATAATGTTCGCTATGCAGATAATAAACAACTGAAGTTGTTGCGAAACCATTCGCAGCGAAATTAACTGTTGCCATGATCGTTTCCTTTCCGGACTTATCCGTCCTCTTCGTTTTCTACTGTAACCACTATAACACCGATTCCCGGATTTGTCATTATACTGATAATATAATTTTATGGATGCCCTCCTGTCCCTATCCCTGCCTCACCTCCAGCCCGTCCAGCTTCAGCCCCAGCAGCCCCACCAGATACCACTTCCTGTCATCCCCCATCTCCATGCGGGCGGGAATCCAGACATCATTCAGCTTGAACTCAAAAACTTCCCCGCAATGGATGCCGCCGTAATCACGCCTGTCACCGTCCTCATCCGTGTAATGGAAATTGTACCTGCCGCTTTCCCTGTCATAAAATAATGTTCCCTGCTTCATAAATGTCCTCCTTCTTAAAATATGTTTCTATATAATAAAGAGTCCCTTTCTCCTATTTTCTTGAATTTTTTTCGCAAATTCTTTTACAAAATATCTGTTCATGACTCTTTCTCCTCTGCACCCTTCAGCTCCGACTCATATTTCTTTGCCAGCCGGTAGAAGCTGTCTTTCTTGAGTCCAGTAAGCGTCATCGCCTCCTTTGCAGAGATCACGCCACTTTTCCATCTCTCATAGCAGTCCTCCCAGTTCTCCGGGTACTCCACACGCGGTCTTCCCAGATGCTTTCCATCCGCCTTCGCCACCTCGATGCCCTGGCGCTGCAGTTCATGCCGCTCCGTCCAGTCTTCATCCGCCACATAAGCGAATACCGCCAGCACAACATCCGTAATGAGCTGCCCCACCAACTCCTTCGACTGCGTGGTATCCAGAATCGGCATGGAAGTCACTTTGATGTCGGCGCCGATCTCCTTTGTGATATGAAACCATTCCTTGTAAATTTCACCATAGTTCCTCCCAAAACGCTTCAGCTCCGTTACCACCAGCAGGTCACCTTCCCACAGGATGTTATCCACCAGAGAGCGGTACACCGGGCGTTCAAACTGTCTCCCGGACTCCTTCTCCACATAGATGTCACGCTCATCAATGCCCTCCTCATCCCGCAGGATATGTATCTGCCTCTCCGGATTCTGCTCCCGTGTGGATACCCGCACATATCCAAATTTCTTTGCAGCCATGGCAGACCTCCCTTCCGTAAAAATCCGTGTCGCAAAAGGTATACCTTTGGAGATATCTATTCCGGCAGGCATACACCCCTGTTTTTCTGTCGCAAAAAGCCCTTTTTGCGTTTTGCGATGTCGTAGATGTGCTTGATACCTTTTGCGACACATCATTTTATACGCAGGAGATGCCCGAAACGCAACAATCCCCTGCGCAATCACCTTAAAAATCCCGAAGCCGGATTATAATGCCCTCACCGGCTAAACCCTGAACTTCTGGATGCAGCTTAACAGGGTTGCCGAGAACTCCTGGTACAGGTCCTCCTCGAACACATTCTGCTCCATGGCGTTCTTGATAAGGAGCGGACGGTACATCCGGAAGATCGCCTCCTGCGCCTCCTTATCCCCCGCCTTCGCACGCTCCAGCAGCTTCTCAAAATCTGTCATTCCCATTCATCTCCTTCCTCAGTTTCCTGAGCACATAGTAATATGCCATCTCCGCCTGTTTCGGCTCCATATGGAACCGCTCCCCCAGTTCCGCAAAGGTAAGCTCCCCATAAACCCTGGCAAACAGGATCTCCCTGTCCCTGTCCTTCAGCCTGCTTATGGCCTTTGCCAGCCGGTCGCTCTCCAGAAGGTCCAACAGCTCGCCGTATCTCTGTCAGTCCCTGAAGATAAAATCCGTATGCTCCCCTATGTAGGCGCGGTACTGCTCCTCAAAGTCCGTATAGTTGCGCTCCAGGTTATCCTCCTGGATAAATTCCCTGCCCTGCAGCCGGCGCTTCCGCTCCCAGTATTTCTTCCGCGTATTATCCACCGCCGCCATCAGGTATGCCGTAAAACGGTTCTGCACGGAATCTGTATGTTTTTCTTTCATCCTTTCGCCTCCAGTCTTTGTTCCACGTTTCCCTGTGAACCGCAGGACCGGAGGCCCTCTGATAAAACGACCTATATAGGTTACAGTCGCAAAACTGAACCACTACCGGCTAAAGCCGGTAGGTTCGGTGTGCTGCTAAAGCAGCCTAAAGCGTGCACGCTAAAGGT
>VSNR01000350.1 GCA_009774345.1 Lachnospiraceae bacterium
AAACCGTTCGACAAACGTATCTTTTCCTGTCGAATATGGAGAGAATCACACGTCAAATCCATGTTCCCGGAAAAAATGGCGCAGTTTCTCCATAACTTTATTCTTGCGGAAATCAAGCGTCCGCCTGTTGCCGCCCGTCACCCGTGCATATTCATAGACGCTCATTTCCTCCCCGAACACCTTCATGGCAAGCTCCCTCTCTTCCGGAAGGAGGGAATCCATCGCATCCGCAAGCACGCCGAGCAGCAGCTTTTTCTCCACCAGCTCGTCCACCCCAGGCAGCTCCATGTCCGGGATGCCCGCTCCCTCCGAAGCATTATCCCGCCACGCCTCGTAGGATTCTTCCGTATAGCCGTTCTGCTCCATAGCCTCCCGGTTCCTCTGCTCATGCTTTTTCTGCTGCCACCACGGGCGGTAATATTTCAGGTATTCTTCTTCCGTAACTTCCAGTGTGAATTCTTCATTTCCTGACTTGATTGTGATTTTCCTAAAAGACATAAAGCGTTCCTTCCTTTACGGCTTCGTAAAGTTAGGAACGCTTTAAATTTAGATGTGGGACTGGCTTTGAAAAAATGGCAGAGAATGGCCAGGGAAAGCTATCTAAAAACTACACACATTAAAACCCACTAGCTTTACTCCGGCCATTCGTGACTCGACGCAATGCGGTCCCACTCGCTCGGTACTTTTTATTCAGTTTTGCGTACAATGGAATTACCAAATTTTTCCATTGATAGCATAAGTATGCCCATAAAAGGAACGCTTTAATCCGTAAAAGCAAAAACAGCAGGAATCCTCCCGCCGTTCTTTTCATCTATGTATATTTACCTTTCAGCCTCGGTTTCCAATACACCCGTACCACCTCGCCGCAGTGCGGGCATTTCAGCTCTATCACAATCACCCCGAAACGGTTCTCCCAAATGTCGCAGACACGTTTCTTACATAAACTGTTCGAGCATCTCATCCTCCGGATACCTACCACCTCCTCTCCTAAAAATGCGGAGGCGCATATTGGTATCTCCCAATAAACGCCTCTCCCTTCATGCCGCACTGCCACTATTTCTCATTCGTAATAATCTAACTGGTGGAAGTTATTCGGAAAAAGGTAAAACTCCGTCCCCGATTTCCCATCTATCTGTTTCCACACAATGACCTTATAGGTCAGGGATGTGTAGGTCTGCGTCCCGCCATCTTCATAAACCTTTCTGACCGGAATCAGTAACAGAACCACTGCTATCACTGCAAAAACAATAATAAGTTTCTTTTTCACATTTGCCTCCTCACGCCCTCGCGTCAAAGCCGCCCTGCATTTCCACAGCCCCGTCATTTATCTCCTGCCTTGCCGCCCGGAACGCATCATAGTAGGCGGCCTTCAAAGCCCCGTGTACCTGCGTCTCCGCCTTCGACTCCTTCTCATGCCAGCCCACGCCCGCCGTGTAGGTCAGTACCTCGTCACCGTTCCCGTCATACACATGGACGGCGGAGCCCGTCCCCTCGGACTGGAACTTGGATTCAAATCTCCTTTCCACAATGAGAGCAGTATTTGCCATTTGACAATCGTATTTTTCCACAATGCGGACACCTATTGCTAAATGCCCGATAAATATTGCATACGCAACTAATCAAAAGAAAAATAAGTGCTACGCAACCTTCTGCCACAATGTCATAATTTCCATCAAATATTTTTATTCCCATGACACCCATGGCAATGAAAAGAATAATATATGATATAGCTAATCCCCAAGTCACAGCCTTTTTCATTTATAGTACCTCTCCTATTTCCTTATCTAACCTGTCCATACTTTCTTCCTATTCCCCCTTATCTGCCGAAACACCGGGGATGCCTGCCCTGTCCGGCGCGACTTTGGCGACCTTGCTTTTCCGCAGGGCAAGGAACTTATCCCCCATATAGACGCCCTGCGCCGCATCCTCCCTGACGTATCCGGCTATCTGCTCCCGGAGGGAATCGGACAGCTTCCATTCTTTCCGGGATGACGCTTTGGGGATGCCTGTTTGATGGCTCTTTGCTATTCCTGTTATATTCATTTCAATCACCTCTCTCTGTTTTGCCGGAAAGCCGGGGATGCCTGCCCTGCCTTGCCGGGCTGTGGCTTATTGGGGATACTTCTTTGTGACCTTCAAAATATACTGGTACGCAAATTCAATCCCTTTACAAGTCAAATTTTCACACATATGTGGCGG
>VSNR01000351.1 GCA_009774345.1 Lachnospiraceae bacterium
TAAGATATTAATGTTGTGAGTCGAATGACTTAGTTTAGTCGAGGAGGTGCTAACGATGGCAAAGTGTGATATTTGTGGCAAAGGCGTTCATTTCGGAAATAACGTAAGCCATTCTCATAGAAGATCCAATGCAATTTGGAACTCAAATGTAAGAAGTGTAAAGTGCAAAGTAAACGGAGCTGCTAAGAGAATGCATGTATGTACAAGATGTCTGCGTTCTGGAGCTGTGGAAAGAGCGTAATGTATATTGTATAAGCAATGATAAAAAAGAAGCGTTGAGCTTCTTTTTTTATGCGCCGGTACACTATGAACCCTCATGGTACCGGCTTCTCATATTCTCATATTCTGTCTGAATAAGCAATAACGTCTTGGTATCTCCGCATTTATTGTCTGGATGAAAAATTTTTAATAGTTCCTTGTAACGCTTCCGCAGCGCCAGTTCACTGTCAACACCCCTGAAAAAGCTTGTACTATCATACGCACTTGATTCATATTGATGCATTGTTTTCGCACCTGACATTTTCTGGCGTCTGTACTTGTTCTTTTCGTGCTCAAAATTCAAGCGTTCGCACTCTAATGCTTTTCTGTCAAGCGCAAGCTGCTGATAGGCATTCTCTATAATTTTCTTCTTTTTCTCGATAAATACCTCATTGTCATCAAAGCGTTTATTCACGTTCTTTTCGCGCAATTCCAGTGCAGTTCTCTCACGCTCCAGTTTTCGTTTCAAATCCTGAAGCTCGCGGCTCAGCTCTTGCAGCTCTTCTTCCTTTGCCTGAATTCTGACCTGCTCCCGAAACATCCAGAGTTTCATATCTTTCAAATCCTCTGGTGATTCAGCCCTCAAGAGCTCCTCATCAAAATCCAACATCTCAATTACTCCCTTTTGAATTAGAAATTCATCTATCGTTTATCTACAGTCAAATAGATAATACCCCGTTATAATAAAAATAGCGATAAGTATCAATCCTATCCATGTATTTCCTATCGCCAGCATAAAGAGCATGCCGATTGCAATCCAAAACAAGGTATATCCTATAAGTTTGCACATCCTTATAATACCCCGGCACATCTTTATTTATTATATGCACAGCGGACTTTTTTTATATCACAACCAATCGCTTTGGCGCTTTTAATAATACTCTTCCTCCGGGAATGCGGCATTGATCGCCTCCTCGTCACTTGGCATATCCTCTTTTTTGGCAGTAAAACGGTCTATCAGATCGGGCACCATATCAATAATCTTAGTGACAGTATCCTGATTTTTGATATTGACAAGACGCACCTGCCCATTTTTGATGACGAGCACTGCACTTGGCGACATTTTGCCAGTCATACCGCCCGCGCCGCCGCTTTTCTTTTCCTGTGAAGAAGCACCTGCGCCAACGCCAAATGTGACATCCACCAGCGGAATGATCGTCGTATCTCCCGCCTGTGTCGGCTCTCCTACCACTGTTTTAGATGAGAGAAAGCTCTCCATTCCCTGCATCATCGAATTGACTACTTCATTAAAATTATTACCAGACATTCCATACCTCCAAATAGACTATGTTATTTTTCCTTCTGCCGTAAACTTTTTATCAAACCTTTGAGATCTTTATTAAATAACAGGACACATCCAGCATGTACAAACACTATTACAGATACTTTTCCCTGAAATGAAAAGTCTCCCTCCAAAACCACTTGGTCAAATTCCGGCTGGATGTCTACTGCGCCCAGATGCAGTGGATAAAGCATTCCCCACACTGCAAGTACCTGCCCCATCACCGCAGGGTCCTCAAATCCCAGATGCAGATTCACCCTGAATTTGCGGGGAGCCACTTTTTTGACAATCCGTCCAAACTGCCCCCAACACACTGACAAGGCCTGTTTTGTGCTATCACGCTGTAATAATTCAAGATAATATTTTATGTTCTTTTTTATCCTAACCATTGTATCACAAACTTTATCGAATGTGAACTTTATCTTTTTGAAAAAATTTACAAATTTTGTAAAAAAATCCTTAATTTTTTGAATGATATTTGGTTTATTTACAGT
>VSNR01000352.1 GCA_009774345.1 Lachnospiraceae bacterium
CCTTTTCCTTTTCTGGTTTTAGTATACATGAGTGCTGTGTTGATGTCTTGCCATAATGAATTTTGTATTGGACAAAATTTGCAATAACAATAGGAGTGATTTAAGTGATATTGACATACGAAAATAGAAATACAGAAATAGCATTGGAACGAAAAAAGTCTATTCATGTTCCTCCACACCTGCATGAAGCAATAGAAATGGTCTATGTAACAGAAGGAAGTGTTGAATTAGGAGTTGGACAGGAACTTTACCATTTGGAAAAAGGAGATTTTGGAATTGTTTTCCCGAATGTAATTCATCATTATCAGGTGTTTGGAAGTGGAAGAAACAGAGGTGTCTATTTGTTTGCAGAACCCACATTTTTTACGTCCTATATGGAGGAATTGCAAAACTATTGTCCTAAAGTACCGATAATAAAAAAAGACAAAATTTCTCCGGATATAGAGTATGTTGTCAATCAGTTAGTGAAGCAGGAAGAATATAATGGACGTATGGCGAAGGCATATGTGCAAATCATTTTGGCTCATGTTTTTACGGATATAGAAATTATTTTAAGGGAATCGGTAGGAACAGATGACCTTATATACAATGCTGTTGAATATGTGGCAAAGAATTTCAGGGATGAGATTACGTTGGAGAAAATGGCGTATGATTTGTGTGTAAGTAAATATGTATTGTCAAGAATGTTTGCAAAAACGTTTCATTGCAATTTCAGCAAATATATCAATGGAATACGTTTGAGTTATGCTCAGGCAATATTGCAGGATTCAAATGAATCAATTACCAATATTGCTCTGGATTGTGGCTTTGAAAGTCAAAGAACATTTAACAGAGTATTTAAGGAACGATTTAAAATGACTCCGAGAGAATTCCGTAATAGGGCAATTATGTTAAATGCAAGTGAAAATAGCTGTGATTGATATAATTTATGGATGGAGGACTCAGGGATGATTGAATGTCTAAAATTTGGAACAACTAAAGAGGGAAAAGAAGCAAGTATTTATATTTTAGAAAATGATAGCGGTATGCATGTGCAGGTATCAGATTTTGGTGCACTTATTTTAACAATTATGTTTCCGGATAGAAATGGGGAAATAAAGGATATTACGCTTGGTTTTGATGAGTTAAAAGATTATTACAATACAGATACCTGTTTTGGTGCTTATGTGGGCAGAAATGCAAATATATGTGTCTAAATTGATTAAGTGAGATGTGGTTATTCCTGTTTCTTAGAATGTGAAGGAGGAATTGTTATGTTGAAAATTGCTATATGTGATGACAGCAGAACTGATATTGAAATGTTAGAAAGTGCTTTTGATAAGCTGTGCCAATATCCGATTGAATATGATGTGTATTTTAGTGGGGAAGAATTACTGACATACTGTACATTACACGACGAAACATATCATCTATATATTTTTGATATTGAAATGCCACAGCTTAATGGATTGGAACTTGCAAAGAAAATCAGGGAAAAAGATGCACAGGCTCTTTTTGTGTTTCTTACAAGTTACACGAAGTATGTTATGGATGTGTTTGCGGTCATTACATTTGATTATATATCTAAGCCGATAACAGCAGAGAAGTTGGAGTCGGTACTCTTAAAAGCCATGCAATATCTGAATTTGATAAAGCAGGATTTCGTATTTCAATTTCGTAAAAACCAATTCAGGGTAAGTTGTGATGATATTCTTTATTTTGAGAAGAAAGGTCGTCAGGCGGTCATTCATACCAATTCAGAAATTTATAAAACCAATATGACAACAGAAGAACTTTGGAAACAGCTTGATGATAAGGTGTTTTCACATATTCATGTGTCCTACATCATTAACATAGCCCATATTAAAGCCATAGATGGTGATGAGGTTGTATTGGATAATGAGGAACGCTTTTTGATTGCCCGTGCCCATAAACAGAGCTTGAAGGAAAAACACATGGAATTTATGAGAAGGATGGTGTAGTGCATGGAGTATATCATTCGTTTTAGTGTTAATTTATTTGATTTAGGAATGTTCTGGTA
>VSNR01000353.1 GCA_009774345.1 Lachnospiraceae bacterium
TGATACTCTGCTCACCGCCTCCGGCATCTGTTAGTCTCCCCAGCTCTGCTGGGGGATTTATAACTGTTTCATTAAAACCAAAGCATGAATAATGTGCTTTTCCACTGTAACCCCTGCTTTATTTGAAAAAGTACTAAGAGTGTTAATAGCAGAATGAACAATAATGCAGGGGAGTAAACTTCCGCCACGATAAAAAATCGTTACAAGCAAAAAGCCTATCGCAATCGCAAAGCAAATCTGGCACAAATTGTTTACCAAGTCCATACCACTGCCATTAAACAAATTTACTATATGCCCTATGCCAAAAGTCACGCTCGAAACAATAATTGCGGATTTTATACCGTCCTTTTCCATTGCCTTGAAAAGAAAACCTCTGAAAATCACTTCTTCCACAAATCCAACACAAAGCATACACGCAATACGGCAAACCGTATCCGATAATGGATAATTGACAGCAGCACCGTTCCAAAGATTTCCTGTTGCTAAGATAATAAGCGGTACATAGTAAAGGAACCGATGGGCAGGAACAGGTGATTTACAAAGCCCATACCGTTTTTGCAACTTATTTTTTCGGATAAAGATAAAAAGAATAATGGTCTGCAAGATACAAAAAATAGCACTTGCAGAATATTCAATCCCTATTTTTTCATTTAACGGATATGCTAAAGATAGCAGAACACAATAAACCACTATCCATACAATCGCAAAAGCCTGTTCGTTTTTTCATATAACTTTTTCATTTTATTTCCTCCTGTATCGCTAATATCGCACCTGTATATACCCGTTCCAAATGCTTTTCTATAAGTTTTTCATCATACTCCAATGAATTGTTGGCTATGATACTGGCATATCCATGAACAAACATCGCAAGCGTTATAAAAACTTCTTTTGTCTGTTCAATATTCATATCCATTTCTTCCTGCATGGCAGAGATAACAGGTATCAGTTTCTCGGAATTTATCATTTCAAGCAGGCTGTTTTCAACAACAAATCCCGATTGAAACAGAAAGCGGAACAAATAAGGTTCTTCAACCGCAAAGCGGATATAATTCACCCCGATTCCAAGCATTATATCTTCCTGTGTTTCTGGAATGTTCATCAAATATTCTATATGATAATTATCTGTTTTTGTGTAAGCAGCTTTTCTTAATTCTTCAATCGTTGCAAAATGGTACATAACGGGCTGTGTGGAACAGTTTAGCTTCTTTGATACTGTACGTGCATTGATGTTTTCCGCGCCCGTTTTGCGGGCAACCTCAAATGCAGCGTCAATAACCATATCTCTTGTGATTTTAGGTTTTGGCGGCATAGCGTTTCCTCCTGTTTGATAATTTTTGTTATATAACAAGAATTATATTATAGGTTGCAAATCTGATTTTGTCAATCCTTAGATTGAGCTTTTACCCGATTTTCATCTTTTTGAAAAACGGCATAACAGTAAAATATTCAATTTTCTCTAATCAGAATACACTATAAAGCATGAAAGTAAAAAAGAGAAGAATGAAGGGGATTCCGCAGTAGTCGGCATTGTGGAAAAATCTAAACTTTTGGATTTTCCCACAAGGTATGCTGACAGGAAGATTTCACACTGACCCTGCTGCAACAGATAACATCAGCCTGTTACGCCGCTTTCACTCTGGTATCAGCCGGAAAAATATTGAACGGACAAGACCGTTAATTGATACCTTAAACAAATTGGGAGAAAAATACCAAAAAACACCCGCCCAAATATCGTTAAACTGGCTTATTTATTCCCAAGGCGAATTGGTATTTGCCATTCCCGGCGCAACAAAATTAGAACAGGCACAGAGCAATATAAAAGCACAAAGTTTCAGACTGTCCCAAGATGATATAGAACTGCTGAATAAAGTATCTGAAAGCATTTGAAAGGGGCGGTTAGATGAAAAAGTATTTGTATTTTGGTCTTGGTATCCTAAAAGTCGTATAATGTATACTCAAATAATCAGCTAAGAATCACGCCCAGTTTTTCAAGATACAGAGCATC
>VSNR01000354.1:0-999 GCA_009774345.1 Lachnospiraceae bacterium
TTTCGGCACAAAGACCACCGACTCAATCTCGCGTTTGAATTCTTCCTGCGCTCTCGTCCCGTTGGGGGCGAGCGGGCTGGTAGACTTCAACCGCGAGATTGAGTCGGTGGTCTTTGTGCCGAAAGGGCAATGGGTTGCCGGCCTCTCCATTTCCTACGACCAGACCAACCAGAACAAATACCAGTTCCTGATTCTCGAAGGAGTCTCAGGCGACACGTATTCGTTCAAGGTGTCTCCCATGGTGTGCTATATATTCAAGGACGATATGGGGGCGGGCGGAAAGTTCGCCTATTCCCGGTCGCTGACCAAGCTTGAGTCTGCCGACATAGTGCTTGGTGCCGACAATGAATTTGACATAGAGAACCTGTATCGCCTTTCGCACAATTATTCCGCCATGGCTATAATGCGGAATTACTTCTCCATAGGGCGCAGCAAGCGGTTCGGTTTCTTCAATGAGCTGCAGCTCCAGCTCGGCGGCGGCCAGTCTAAACTTATGAAGGGAAAGTCCACGGAGCTTACCGGTTCTTACGAGAGGAATTTCTCGCTCGACGTAGGCATAGCCCCCGGATTCTGCGTGTTCCTTTCCAACTATTCCGCGCTTGAGGTGAATGTGGGCGTGCTTGGTTTCAGCTATACGGACACGAAGCAGATTTCCGACCAGGTTTATGTGTCCAGGCGCAAGTCGAAGTCGGCCAATTTCCGCATCAACCTTTTTTCGATTTCTTTCGGCGTAGCCTTCTATCTCTGACAATATGAAAAAACTGATCGCTATTATATTATCGTTGATGTTTGCGGCTTCGGGGGCTGTCGCCTCCGCGTCGGGGGAAATGGTTCAGGATTCGGTCGTTGCCGATGGCGTTCCCGGCCGTTTGATGTGGGTGCCTGATTCGCTTGCCGACGGATTCAGGTCGGTGCTTGAGGGAAGGTCGAAGATTGTGCGCGATTATTCTCTGATTGACCCTAAGGAGAAAGTGGTGGTAAAAGGCGACACCGTACCTT
>VSNR01000354.1:1009-2016 GCA_009774345.1 Lachnospiraceae bacterium
CTTTGATAATCAGGCAGCGCAATCTGGGCCGCTTCGACCGTGGCCTGTTCAATTTCCTGTTCATCCCCAAGGGGCAGTGGCTGTTTGCGCTCACGGCGTCTTACGGCGAGTTTTCATCGGAAGACCTGAAGGTGTTCGACCTCCTTTCCGATTTCGATTTTTCGGGACACGTATTCTCCATCAAACCGACGATTTCCTATTTCGTGCGCAACAACGTCTCGGTAGGATTGAGGCTAAACTATACAAAGGCAAAGGCTTCGCTTGGCTCGATGAGCCTTGACTTCTCCGACGATATGTCGTTTGCCATTTCCGACATAGGCTATCTCAACGAGGAGTATTCGGCGGCAATCACCTCGGCGCAGTACATAGGTCTTGCACGCGGATCGCGTTTCGGCATATTCAACGAGGTGGAGCTTGCGTTCGCCTCTGGCAACAGCGAGTTCCGGCGTCCATACAACGGCGAGCCGAAGGAAACCAATTCCACCTATATGCAGGCGCGGCTGTCGTTCTCGCCCGGCGTGTGCGTGTTCATCATGAAGAACGTTTCGTTCAATGTCTCTTTCGGTGTGTTCGGATTCTATCTCCGCAATGAGAAGCAGACTGTCAACGGCGAGCCGCTCGGCAACCGCTTCACTTCCGGAGCAAACTTTAAGTTCAACATCTTCAACATCAACTTCGGCATCGGAGTCCATATATGAAAAAAAGGTATGCAATATCGTGTCTCTCCGCCCTCTTCCTTGTCATGGCGTTTGCGTCGTGCATAAAGAATGACGTGCCTTATCCCCGCATTCGGCAGGAGATTCTGTCGTTGGCTGCTGAGGGCGAATCGCTTCCGGCGGTGATTGACGTGGAGAATCTCAAGGCGACTGTCTATCTGGAAGAGGACGTTGACATCCGTGCTGTGCGTTTCGCGGAATTCACGTTTACAGAGGGGGCTTCTTGCTCCACTGATCTTCTGTCCGGCTCTTTCGACCTCGCTTCGCCTCTCAATATAGTCATATCACGCG
>VSNR01000355.1 GCA_009774345.1 Lachnospiraceae bacterium
GATTAGAGTACTATATGAATAAGGAATCTTATAGATTTCTTTGTCTGGTGTATCGCAGCCGGTAAAATGCGAAACGTTAATTCTGGTGTATCTCAGCCATTAAGTGAGAAACGTTAACTCTTGGGGACTTATTACAAGTCCCCGTTTTACATAGTGGAGAGCAGAATGAAATTACAATATAAAGACTATGGTTTTTACAAGATTAATTTGGATTATCTAAAATATCTACATGCTGTCGATGATCAAGTATTTTATAAAGAAGATAAAAACTATGACCGAAAGCCCCACTTAGGATTACTTGTAGATATTGACAAATATACTTACTGTATTCCACTTACATCCGCAAAGCCAAGACATCTTGGATGGCAAAATATAACCGAACATAATTATATTATCTATGAGATCGTTGGCGCTAATGAATTACATAATGGCGATATATACAAGAAATATACACAAAAAGAAAATACTTTCAAAAAGTTACTCTCAGTATTGGAAATAAGAAAAATGATACCAGTAAACAATCAAGTCGCTGAGAAAATTATTTTTGATGATATTGCAGATGTAAACTATCGAAACCTTTTATTGAAAGAATACCGTTTTCTAAGTTCACACAAAAAGCAAATTTTAGAAAAAGCGCAGGAATTATATGATAAGCAAAAAGAAACAGGAATCGTCAAAAATTGTTATGTAACTTTTAGCAAAGTCGAAAAAGCATACTTTGACAAATTCAATCAAGATGCTGCGAAATAAGCAGTGTCTTTTTTATTTGCAGAAAGCAGAAGAACTCAATCCAAATGCAAAAAGAAAACTGCCGCGCAGCACACACGGCAGTTTTCTGTCTATGTGAAATGGTAAGTACCAATTTCAAGCATATGTCACAAATTAAATCTTTAAACGTTTTGTTATGTATAAAATTAACCTAAGAGACTAAGTACACCCTGATTTGCCTGATTTGACTGAGCCAGCATTGACTGACCTGCCTGTGCAAGTACGTTGTTATTAGAGTACTTCACCATCTCTGTAGCCATATCTGTATCACGAATCTGGCTCTCTGCTGCTGTTGTGTTCTCTACAACGTTATCCAAGTTGTTGATGGTGTGGTCTAATCTGTTCTGTACTGCACCGAGTAATGAACGCTGAGCAGAAATCTTTGCTACTGCGTCTGCGATTGCGTCGATTGCGTATGTAGCTGCTGCACCATTCGGATCCTTTACGTTCAAGCCCTGAATGCCAAGTCCCTTGGTATCAAGAGAGTCAATCTTCACTGCGATCTTGTTGGTCATATCAGCATCTGCACCTACATGGAGGCTGAAGTCGATCGCTTCGCGAATCTGTACGCTGCCCTTCTTGATGCCAAATACCATCTTACCCTCGGTATTCGTTGCCGCACTGCCCTTAACCGCTGCTGCTACAGTTGCCTGTGTAGAACCATCTGCACCGATGCTGCTTGCCAGTCCGAGTTCTTTCTGAACCAGTGCATAAGCGCCTGTTGTTGTGGTAACATTCTTGTCATTTGTAATGTCTGAGCCGTAGTATGTCTTGCCGTTTACAACCATTACGCTGATCTGGCTTGTTGTGTTGATCTTAGCCTGCAAATCTGCTTGTGTAAGTTCAAACTTATCAGCATTTGATACAGAAGAACATGTATACATGATACCGTCAATTGTTACCTGCTGACCTACTTTTACAGAACCACTAATGATATCTTTCTGCTGCTGTGCTGTACCACTGATATGATACTCTCTGCCTGCAATCTTGATTGTATCACCAAATTTTAACTGATCCATTGTAAACGTAGCGTTTGTAGCGCCCTGTGTCAAAGTTCCTGCGATACCTGCATCATGTGCGTTGAGATATTTTGCTACCTTATCTTCATCACCCTTTAACAGATATGTCTCATTGAACTTGGTTGTCTCTGCTACACGGTCAATTTCTGTGAGGAGCTGATCAACCTCGTCCTGAATTGTCTGACGGTCTGATGTAGAGTTTGTGCCGTTTGCAGCCTTTACTGCCAGCTCGTTCATTCTCTGTAACATGTCATGAACTTCTGTCAATGCACCTTCTGCTGTCTGCACTGCACTGATACCATCTTCAGCATTCAGAGATGCCTGTGTAAGTCCTCTGATCTGCTTTCTCATTTTCTCGGAAATTGAGAGACCTGCTGCATCATCGGCTGCTCTGTTTACCTTGTAGCCTGATGATAACTTCTCTGTTGACTTGTTGAGTGTTCCCTGTGTGATGCTCAACATTCTGTTTGAATTCATTGCTCTAAGATTGTGCTGTACTACCATAATAAATACCTCCTTGTGTTTACACGGTATGAGATTTGCCAAAGCAACTGGCAAATCTTACCTCGGACAAATCCTTTTGCCCGGGCGATTCGTATCGCCGATTGTTACTTTGTTACCTTTCGCAGTTCCTTGTTTTAATTTTTCCATTTCCATTTCACCAAAGGAAGCTGCATTGTACTTTACCATATTTAGTTGTTTTGTAAGTGTTTTGCTTGCTTACACTTTATATATCGGAGGATAGCAAAAAAACTTTAGCCCTATTTAGAGATTTTTTTATTTTTTTCAAATAAAACCAGAAGCAGCTACAATTATGTAAACCTCTGCTTATCTCTAAACGTCCTAAATTCAAGGATTTGCCGCTTTTCTTAATCTATACAGCAACTCAATATTTTTTTATGAATCATCTCTTTCCTGAGCGCAAATTGAATACACTTGCCCAAATCTGCTCTGGAACCGAGTCTGATTTCTTAGAATAGTTCAGATATGTTCTCTATATTATAAGCCTTTGATCTGCTTACACTATATATATCGGAGGATCTTGAAAATATATTAGCTTTATTGTGTGAAAAATTAAAAAAATTTCAAAAATTTATATAATTGTGTTTTTTTGAAAATTATATATGATTCAATCACTTTTCAGATGATTTATTGCCCAGTATTCTTTTCCTGATCAAAACCCTCTATCAAAATTCTCTATCAAAGCCAAAAAAGAAAAACTGCCGCCTGCGCGACAGTTTTTCTTTTTTATGTGAAATGATAAGTACCATCTTCAAACATAAAATCGTATTTCTTCTTAATATGAATAAGATATTTTTGTTAGATACTTTTCTGTATTGTTCGGTTTCTATTAGCCTAAGAGACTGAGCACACCCTGATTTGCCTGATTAGACTGCGCTAACATTGACTGGCCTGCCTGTGCAAGTACGTTGTTGTTAGAGTACTTCACCATCTCTGTCGCCATATCTGTATCACGAATCTGGCTCTCTGCGGCGGTTGTGTTCTCCACAACGTTATCCAAGTTGTTGATCGTGTGCTCTAACCGATTCTGCACTGCACCGAGTAAAGAGCGCTGCGCAGAAATTCTTGCCACTGCGTCCGCAATCGAATCAATCGCGTAGGTCGCTGCTGCGCCTGTCGTATCCTTTACATTCAGTCCTTGGATACCAAGTCCCTTCGTGTCAAGCGCTCC
>VSNR01000356.1:0-308 GCA_009774345.1 Lachnospiraceae bacterium
TGATCGGTGTGCGTTTGCCTTATGTTACTGTCGAGGACTATGTAATAGGCGTTAAGGCGGCGTTAGGATTTTCTGCGCAGCTTATGACGCGAGAGAGGGTGGAGGAATTGATTCAAAGTGTTTTCAGCAAGTATGCAGAAACTCCGGTGGAAGAGCCAATTATGGCAATAAATGTCGGCGGGAAGGAGATTGAAGCCGGCACACGGTGCAGTGTCCATTGGAACGTGTCTGTGTATTACGTTCCTGAAAGGAAAGAGTGTCCTGGTGATGTCGCGGACTTTTTTGACAAGGCATTGGCTATCATAGGG
>VSNR01000356.1:318-3106 GCA_009774345.1 Lachnospiraceae bacterium
ATCATAGGGGACAAGTTTGGTGGAAGTGAATCTTGTGGTTTCAGATTCAGCGATATGGTGCGGTTCTTTTCAAACGATAATGTGAACGGGGAAGATTTGTTGAAATGCGTCAGTGGGTTCAACAATGATATTTCGGATGGATATAAAATGTTTTGCTTAAGAAGCCTCGGCGGTGAGTGGACTATAGGATTGGCGAGCATGAACAATCCTTTCACTGCGTTTGTGGGAGGTGCTTCAGTGGAAATAGAAGATGGAGTGAAGCCTGTTGTTGGCCTGTCTTTCAGGTTCGGCGGGGACGAACATATAGACAAGGCTGCCGAGTGGGCTGCATTCACGTCATCAAACATAGGCCGGCCAGTTGTTATGGAAATCAATGGTGAAGCTGTTATGGCACCTGTGGTAAATAGCGAAATTACGGGAGGTGCGTGTTCCGTAACGACGACATCATTTGAGGAAGTTGAGCGTTTGTTGGGTTATTGAAGGATTAGATGTGGCGCGTCAGGCGAAGAGGGCCAGAGTCTCGTAGAGAGTGGATGCTTAGTCCGATGGATGAGGCTTCCGATGATATCTCATCCCGTGTCTGCTGTCGAAGATACGGACCTAATATGATTGTCGGCTTTATGCTTGGGGTTATAAGGTCTTTTATTGAGCCTTTGCAGTTTCCTGCAAGTATTATAATGTGGCATCTGCGGATTTGACTGATTTCGTATCCGGACAGCCTGTAAAGCGGTTTTTGGATTATGGCATAGCGTTTTCCGTCATGGACAGAGAACCCTGACGCTCCTCTCATATATGATTCCGAGCCTTCGATGTCTTCGTATCTGTAATTGATTTCAGTAATGCCGTGCGACTGTGATATTATCACGCCTTCCTCTTTGGTTCGCGGCACAATGACAGCCATTGCCACCGCTCCGGCAAGCGCTGTGTATGCCGGGACAAATCTAATCCACCCACGTCTTTTTGAGTATGCAGCGACGGCGAGGAGCAATAAGCCAATCGACCATAACACTGCCGCTTCGGCGGGTGGAGAGAACTCCGAACCAGCGTGTTGTCCCCATTGTGAAACCGCTTGCAGGCAGCCATAACACATATCCTGTAATTTCTCCAGGAATATTATGTCTATTCCAGCAACGAAGGACAGGAGGCAGACTGCGGACAGAACCAATAACGGAGCCATAAGCGGTATTACGATTATGTTTGTCAGAAGCGAGAGTATGGTGAGACGGTCGAAATAATAGGCTGTTATCAAGCATGATCCAACGGCGGCAATGAGTGAAGAGATAGTCAATGCGGCCAACGAGTGGAGCCTGGGATGTTCGTGCTGCCTTAACGGATTGAGCAGCGGAGTGAAGATCATGATGGATGCCACGCATGATATGCTAAGTTGGAAAGCAGGGTTGAAGAGGTCATAAGGCCTGATGACCAAGATTGCGAGAGCCGCCGCGCTCAGAGAATTGAAGCGTGAATGCGGACGTTCGAGAATCAGTTCGAAGTAAAAGACGGTCGCCATCACGCATGCCCTAACTGTGGCCGGGCCCGATCCTGTGAATACAGTGAATGTCCATAGCAGAATGATGAGTATTATGAACCTGTATTTGTAATGAATCACGAGATTGAGAGGGAGAAGGATTGCGGCAAGGATTGCCGCAATTATTCCGAGATGCAATCCGCTGAGTGCGAGGATATGGGCTATTCCAGCATCGGCAAAAGACTGCTTCGTATTGGAGTCAACCATATTGCGGTCTCCTGTGATTATAGCTTCCATGAAAGCCTTGGTGGAAGGGGCGAGACGAGATTCCCATATCGTGGCTTCGACGTGGTCGCGGGCTCTTGCGGCGGCAGGAACCATGCCTGTGGCCTCACCATGGGACGACACTTCGTTTTCACTGGAACGTACAGAATAAAGGATTCCGTTTTTGCGCATGCTTTCGGCATATCGTTGACTGTCGAAAAAGGGCAGGCGGCCTATTTCTTCAAGCCGGGACGGCAGGGAGATTAGGTTTCCGGGCCTGATTGCTCTACCGTCGGTGTATAGCAATATCCGCATTCCGGAAATTGTCTTTGACGTTTTGCCGGGAAAGAGGGCTTTGTCTATATCCACTGTCATTGCCGCTCCGGAAACTGTTGTCTTGCTTTCTATGACCGACCCTTCAAGTCTTTCGGCTCCTTGCACTGCATATTTTCCGACGGGGGAATTTATCCATGCATCCAATCCCCCTAATGAAGCGAAAAGCATGCAGAACAGGCAGATATTTGCCAGTCCGTGAGTCTTTCTTGACATTACCGTGTAGCCACACAGCATACACGATGAAATGGCTAATGCCAATGGAATCCAAACCGAGGACGAAACGACGAACACGATTATGCCGGCTACGAACGCCAGCGCAGGAATCAGCAACGGGGCGCGCGTGTATATGCGTTTCGAGGCTTCCATCGCTTCATTCCAATCCCCATATTCCGGCACCTATACGAGCCTGGCCTATAAGCATCTCGAGGCCGTTCTTGACTGTCGCGCCTTTTTGTGCGCATTCAGCCATGAACGTGGTTGTTGCAGGATTATATATCAGGTCGATGCACACATGAGCCGGAGACAGCCATTGGTATGGGAACGGAGGAGAGTACGAAGTGTCAGGCCACATGCCAGCCGGCGTGGCGTTGACTATCATTCCCGCATCGTTGACTTGGTCATTGGCGAGCTGGTTGTAGGATAGCGTTCCTTTCCGGCTTGACCGGGAAATCAAGACGGATTCAATGCCGAGACAGTCGAGTGCGAAACGCGCGGCTTTGG
>VSNR01000357.1 GCA_009774345.1 Lachnospiraceae bacterium
ATTAAATAGGAATATGAATATTCTAATTATAGGAGCAACATCCGGCATTGGACATAATCTATGGAAGCATTATGTTTCATCGGGGCATAACGTCATAGTTGTCGGCAGAAGGAGAGAATTGTTGGACGATATGGAACGAAGTTGTCCTGAACATACGTTGCTTGTTCCGTGTGATATTTCTCAAGTGGACTCATTTGATAACGCTTTGGAATCTATCATTCGCAAACATCGACACATTGATTTGGCTATTATATGTGCAGGAATCGGAGAACTTAATCCGAAGTTGGATGTCGAGACAGAGTTATCCACGGTTTCTGTAAACGTAATGGGTTGGGCTAATACCGTAGCATCAATTTACAGGCTCTTTGAACGGCAGAAATCAGGTCATCTTGTTACCATCACCTCTGTTGGTGGATTACAGCCTACTCCTATTGCCCCATCATATAGTGCATCAAAGGCATTTCAGATAAATTACACGAAATCTTTGCAGAACAAAACCAAAGGAACGGATATAATTGTCACAGAGATTCGTCCCGGACTGGTTGATACCCGTATGGCAAAAGGAGAAGGTCTATTCTGGGTAATGCCTCTTGATAAGGTCTGTCGAAAAATAATCAAGGCCATTGACAAGAAGCAAAAAAGGCTTATTGTCACTCGCCGATGGCGAATAATTAATTTCATTCTCAAACATTTTATGTGAACACGTATGAATAAGCTACTCACAATAATGTCATTGGTCGCGTGTCTTATATTCGCAGGCTGTAGTGACGACGAACCCGACCATGAGGCTAATCTCTTCTCTCTTGCCATCCAGTTGACCGGAGAAGGAGAAATTATTATGGGCGAACACGACTGTGAAATAATCATACCCGCCAATCCACAATTCATAACGGTGGATATACTTGGTGATTATGACTATTTTAGAGTAAACAAAGTCTCCGAGAATACC
This sequence comes from Lachnospiraceae bacterium, assembly GCA_009774345.1. Taxonomy (GTDB): domain Bacteria; phylum Bacillota; class Clostridia; order Lachnospirales; family Lachnospiraceae; genus COE1. Next base: position 950 of record VSNR01000357.1, read on the forward strand.
TGGGTGACATCGGGTGACAACCGTATAAAAATTCAAATATCAAAAAATCTTGAACAAACTCCAAAGAAGCGTATCCTTGAATTTACTGTCTATAAAGGAAAGAGCTGGAATAAAGGTACGGTCACAGTTACCCAAAGGCCACTTTCTCCTGAAGAGCCTGATGAACCCGATGTGATGCCTGACAAATACAGATTCAAACTCGCCTATGTAGGTTTCACACCTATTATGAATGACAATATCCATGTCCCGGCGCCTTTTGACAATATATCATTCCAGCTATTGGATTATCTTGACCGGTTCATCCCAATGGGATTCCCTGAATTTGTTGAACCGTATGATTCGATTGTATGGAGCGCCGAGGGTATGCCGAACACAGTCCGCATCTATGAGCGAAAAACCGGTGACAGCAGTTCTGAAGAACATTTCACTGCCCAATGGTCATCGCATTTCTTCACACCCGGAAGTATGAAAAGCTATCTCAAGGGATACTACGATGGCAAGGTCATATATTCCGATTCGATTAGAATTGACAGATACGAGCGTGATTTCCTGTGCTTCGACTGGACTAAAGGCAGCATCTGTATAGCCAATCCCCGAAACATGGGTGTATATTGCCTCCTTGACAAGAGCCGCGAATACAGTGTCATGGATACACGTGAGATCAATGGCACACGGTATAGTGAGATTCATGCACGGAATAATAAATCTCTTCCAGACGGTGAATACCTGTCTATATCAAGAGAAGTCTTGGTAAAGCTCATGAGGGAGAATATAGGAGAAGGTGTATCTGCAAAGAATAAGATCCAGTCATTCAACTGTGTCCCGGAAGGCTTCGAGGGTGAGCTTTTCTGGGAAAACAAGACCACCAGAATATTGCTCCTTCACGAATTGCCGTCCGATACCTCTCTTGAAGAGTATTATCTTCTTATTGAGGCTAAATAATAGTTGAAAAATACGATTCAATCAATAGTAATAGGTATATCATAAGTATGAACAAGATATCAATCTCATTCTTATTTATTCTCAGTCTTTTTATGGCATCATGCAGTAACAATGATGAACCAGAAACATATCCGATTAAGTTTGGAAAAATGGACTATACAATCCGATTTGCGACAACAACCCGTATTGACTTTACAGATGGGGGAGGAAAATATGAGCTGAAAGCAAGCAACCCGGATGTGCTTGGAAGTTTCTATATAGACGGAGAAAACCATTCTCTTGTAGTATGTCCTTCAAGCACGGGCGAATCAACATTGACAGTTACCGATGTAAAAATGAATACTACGGTAACTCTCAATTTCATTGTAGAAGACTTTTATCTTTCATTTCGCGTATTCGAAATTGAAGGCGACAATCATAATCCATATTTGAGTATAGGAAATGAAATCCGTTTCATTCGTGATGATGAAAATACCCGACAGATGAAAGTTATGTGGCAGAATAAAATGACTTATGAGATAAAGTGTATAGCACACGGGAGCTTCGACAATGAACGATGCGAAACGAATATCTTTACACTCAATATGTCGCTTCACTCACATCGTATTGAAGAGTTGGAGACATTCAGCTACACATTGGGTGGTGATGGGGAATATCTCTCTTTATTTGAGAGTATTTTTGACTACAAGTGGGAGAATAGTATCGCCTCAAAATCACAACCGATAAAACAGATAAACATGATTTTGACCCACTAGTGTCTCTTAAAAAGTGTTAATCAAATTCGAGGTCAAGAGTTGGATGGCAATTTGCTATTTGTGCTGGCT
>VSNR01000358.1 GCA_009774345.1 Lachnospiraceae bacterium
ATGTGCGGCATGCAAAGTCTAAATCAGGCGCATTTAATCTGCATGGAGCTGGTGCATCTAATTCGCTGGACAACAATCACTGACACAGTGATAAGTCTGTACAAGCCTGTTTACCATATCTTCTATGCCGTCCATAAACTCCTGCATGGAATACTCACCCTTTGCAATGAGCGTCAGCGCATTTTCCCAATCGGCGGTAAGTTTTGGCGATTTTACCACATCAGGAAGCACGGTAATGAGCTTTACCCCGTCCTCCGTTGGTATCATCTGCTTTTTCTCCCGCTTCACAAAACCGTCCTTCACCAGCTTTTCTATAATATCCGCCCTTGTTGCAGGCGTACCAAGCCCCCTGCGCTCTGCGTCTGCCCCGATATCCTCTGATCCGGCACGTTCCATAGCAGACAATAAGCTGTCCTCCGTAAAATGTTTTGGCGGCTGTGTGAAATGCTCTGATACCTTTGTCTGCACTCCGTCAAATGCCTGTCCCTCCGACAGTTCCGGCAGCTTTTTCTCCTCTTTTTCCTTATCCTCCACTGTCTTATAGGAACGCCTGAAAGCCGCTTCAAAGTCTTTCCAGCCATTTCTTGTTACGGATTTACCGGAAACCGTAAAAACAGAACCGTTACAGTCAAACTCCGCCTTAACCGTTTCATACTCATGCTTTTCCCCTGTGGCACAGAGTAAGCGGTTTGCGGCAAGGGATAGGATTTTCATTTCCCCCTCCGGCACAGCGGAAAGGTCAGCGGCGGCAATCTCCATTGTGGGAATAATTGCATGGTGGTCAGTTACCTTCTTACTGTCCATTACCCTCTTAATGTCCGGTTCTGCCCCGGTCTGTTCCTCAAAGAGAACCGCTTTGTAAACCGCCCCGATCACAGCCTTTGCCGTATCTTCCATATCGTCCGATAAATACTGGCTGTCAGTGCGGGGATATGTAACCAGCTTTTTCTCATAAAGGCTCTGCGTGTACTCTAAGGTCTGCTTTGCGGTAAAGCCGAATAAACGGTTCGCATCCCTCTGTAATGTGGTAAGGTCATAGAGCTTCGGCGGCTGTACGGTTTTCGTTTCCTTTGTGACGGATACAACTGTTGCGGCTCTGCTTTCACACGCTGCAGCGATGCTCTCTGCCTGTGCCTTGTCATCTGTCCTTTCCGTTGCCGCATCAATCCCGTCCATCAGGATATGCGCCGTATAATAGGGTTCTTTTTTGAAATTCCTTATTTTTTCCTCACGCTCCACTAACATTGCAAGCGTTGGTGTCTGCACCCTGCCGACCTTTAATACTTTCCCGCCATATAAAACCGTAAACAGCCTTGTGCCGTTCAGTCCCACAAGCCAGTCTGCCCTCTGCCTGCACAGTGCGGAATGGTAGAGGTTATCATAATCGCTTCCCGGACGCAGGTTCTCAAAGCCCTCACGGATTGCGCTTTCCTCCATAGAGGAAATCCAGAGCCGCTTAATGGGTTTTCTGCACCCTGCCATCTCATACACAAGGCGGAAGATAAGTTCGCCTTCACGCCCTGCGTCCGTTCCGCAAATCACAGCCGAAACATCTTCCCTGTGCATAAGCCCCTTTAACACCTTATACTGCGCCACTGTGCCGCTTTTTACTTCTGTCTGCCATTCCTCCGGTATCATGGGCAGGCTCTCATAATTCCATTTTTTCCATGCGTCAGAATAGGCATCCGGCTGTGCAAGCTCCACCAGATGCCCGATGCACCATGAAACAACGAAACCGTTCCCCTCCATGTATCCGTCTTTTCTTTCATCTGCGCCGATCACATGGGAAACTGCCTGTGCCACGCTCGGCTTCTCGGTTATCACTAACTGCATTTTATTTTCCTCCTGTCAATTCAATATCACATTCCACTTCGTTTCCCCATACGTCAAACCCGTCTGTCTTTCTCCGGGCAAAAAGCTCTATCTTTGGTACACTGCCCATAAGCCGGTTAATCCTTTGATGCACCTCTGCCGGTTTCCTGCTGTGTTCTTCAATATGTGACATGACTACCTGATGCACCCCTGCATCCACACGCTTCGGTGCGCCTTTTGTTGCCAGAATACAAAGCTCCGCATTGCTGCGTGTCCAGTATCCCATGCCCCAAAAGAGCGATTCCTTCTTTTTATTCTGCTTCACCCATACAAACGCCACTGTTTTATAGGTAAAGCCCCATGCCTTTATTACTTCCAGCCCTTCCAAAAGGCAGGGGAATGTTACCCATAGAAATAAGGCACAGTCCTTGTCTGCAATGTCAGCAACCGGAAGTGCCTTTATATCTTCTATGTCCATAGTGGGATAGTGGCTCTCTGCGCTTCTTCCCATGCCTTTTTTAGAATACACCCTGTAGTGCCAGGGCGGGTCCGCCAGAATAACGGAATACTTCTTTTCTCCCATGCTGTCGGTTACTCCTCCCCATTTTCAAAAAAATCATCTTCGGAACCGTCCTCCGGTTCTTCATCTTCATTCTCGTATTCCTCCTGATCCTCCTCGTCCTCATCTTCGTCCTCGATGAAGTCCTCTTTTTTCTTACGGACTACCTTGAAATAATAAGCTCCTCCGATAAATGCTGCCGCAAGTGTGCCCATGAGGATATAGGAAATGACTGGGTTCGGTTCTGCCGCTTTTTCCTCCGGTTCAGTTTCTTCTGTGCTTTCTTCATCTTCCGTATTTTCTATTTCTCCGGTATTTTCCTCTGTCTGCTGTTCATCTTCCGGCTTTTCCCCGTTATTGTTTGACAGTGCGCTTTCCCCTGCCGGGATTGCCGATTCCAAAGCTGCGGAATTTTTCGGCAAAGTATCACTGTTGCCGGAAGTGGCATTTAACAGGTCATTTTCCGTAATCTCCGTAAGGAAATACACCATTTCCTCCTCCCCGTCACGGTCAATGATAAGGTAGAAAACCTTGTCCGATGCCGTCTGGATTGTGTAAAATTCTTTCCCCTGTTCTGACTGTTTCTTTTCTGTATCCCCGCTTTCTGCCTTTTCTTTCTTTTCTGCCGCATCCGCTTTGGCAAATTCCTGTTTCTTCTGTTCCTCTGGTGTCTGCGAAACGGTGTTCCCGTCACCGTCTGTTTTGGTGTGTTCCGTTACGGTGGCTGTTGCGTTCCCCGGCTTGGTGGCTTCGGCATTGACAGGGAGCTGCTCTGCCGGGTTCTCATCACTCTCATCTGCCGGGTCTTTATAATAAGGGTTTTTCGTTTTATAAACTTCCGACATATTCCCAGCATTGTCCATTGCGGAAATGGTAAAATACTCATACCCTGCGTCAAACTGCTGTAAACGGATATTCAGTGTGCCGTTTGTGAACTCTGTAAATTCATACCCGTTCACATAAACCGCTTTTGCGCCGGAGTCCGTGTCATGTACCTGGACGCTCAACAGCCCGTCGCTGACTGCCGCATTGAGCGTGGGCTTTGTGGTATCAAAACATTTGACTGCCCTGTTTCTTTCATATGTATTGCCTTTCTGGTCTGTGACCTGCACATAGACAGTACAGTTTTCGGAAATTTCCAGCTTCTTATCTTCCGTCACGTCCGTCCAGCTCCCGTTCTGCCCGACCTTTGCCTGAATTTTTGCAATCTCAAAATTTCCCGTATGCGCCACGTCCGCCACCTTGAACGTGACAGTTACGGTATCATGAAACCAGCCGTCCGGCTTGTTGATGCTGATTGACACATTCGGTTTTTTATAGGCACAGAGCCTGTAATCCTCCACGCACACCTTACAGTTACGGTCATATTCATAAGCGCCGCATTTATCCCCACAGGTACATTCCGGTTCCGGCACTTCATTTCCTGAAACGCTTTCCCCCTCTGTTTCCTGTTCCGTTGATCCCGGCTCTGATGTTTCCTGCTCCGTGGTGCTTTCCTCCGTACTGCTCTCCGTTTCTTCCTCTGTGCCGCTTTCCCCGCTGTCCTCTGCCCTTACAGCAATGGCATTGTTCCCGTTCATGGAAAATGCTGCTGTGGGCATACAGAATAATACTGCTGATAAGATGAGCGATAACACCGCCCTATAACGTAACTTCATTTTTTTGTTCATGGCTTTCTGCCTCCCTTTCTGTTTGCTGTTTCTGTCCTGACTGTTCCTCCTGCTCTTTTTTCTTCAGCAGGCTTAAAATTTCTTCCTCACTGACTTTGTTGAGCAGGATTAGACGCTCCAGAGAAATTTTATTTTTCTCAATAAATTTCATCTTCTCCGCATCCTCCGCCATCTGTAACTGGCTTTCCAAATCCTTCTGCTTTCCCTGCAGGTCTGCAAGCTGCCCCCGTACTTTGGAAAGCTCCTTTTCAATCCTTTCCTTTGTCACACTATACCCTTCCTTTCTGCACCGGATAAGGTGCTTTTTATGTCCGTTTACAATTAAAACTGATAATTTCCCGCACGATTTTTACAATTATGATTGATAAAATGCCTTTTGATTTTATCCGGCATAAAAGCAAGGCTGCACCCAAACGTACTCACTCTAAAATACCTGTCGCAAGCAGATATACGTTTCAGAAACAGCCCCACATTATCAAACATAATTGTCTTTTTCATACTGTTTTTATCAAACTATTTGTCACTTTTTTTGTTGAAACAGCTTTTATCATTTTTAATTGTAAATTATCAATCTTTTTTGTAACTTTATCAGTTATAATTGTCACTCAACATTTTAATTTCCTGATAAGCGACCGAACGCATAAAAATGACTCTGCCAGTAAGACGTATTGATACTGGCGTATTTAATCGGATCGCCGCAGTGTATCATTGTCCCATTGCCGCAGTATATCCCTACATGGCTCACAGGCCCCGCCGAGTTGTAAGTGCCTGTGAAAAAGATAATATCCCCCTCTTTTGCGTCTGCCGCCGAAACCGGTGTACACTGGTCATAAATACCCTGTGCGGTAGTCCGTGGCAGGTTATGCACCCCGCTGTTGGTAAATACCCAGCAGACAAAACCGGAACAGTCAAAGCTGGTGGACGGGCTTGAACCGCCCCATACATACGGATAGCCTAAATACTTTGCGGCTTCCTCCATAAGCGCCTGCACTGCCGCATCATCGTAGGAATCAGGCGGTATGGCATTTCCCCCGCCGCTTCCAGACGCTGGCGTTTCCCCGTAGAGCGTCCCTTCCCCTGCTTCAAAATAAAATAACGGGTTATAATATTCCCCGTTATACAGACATTCGATATGCAGATGGCTTCCGGTACTGCTCCCTGTGTTCCCTGTTGTCCCTATGCTGTGCCCATGCTTTACGGTCTGCCCCGCACTGACGCTTAACGTGTCCATGTGGGCATACTTGGTACAGTAACCGTTGCTGTCCTCAATCACAATATAATTCCCGTAATAACTGTCGTAAGCAGCCGTTGTGACTGTGCCATCCATTGCCGCAAGGACGGTTGTTCCTGTCGGAACTGCAATGTCAACGCCCCTGTGGAGCTGTTCCGCCCCCGTCACCGGATTGATGCGGTAGCCGTAATAGCTGCTCACATAGTTGTACCAGTACAGGTTCAGCGGCGTATAAAACTGCTGTGTCAGCCCATGCGTTTCATTATAAAGCGCATAGATTTCTTTCTGCTCACTGTCCATGTGTCCGGCAACCACCACATTTAAGTCTTTGGCGGTCAGCGTGACTTCCAGTATGGTTACGGTATATTCTTCTTCCTCCTCATAAGTGTAGGTTTCCGTGCTTGTTGTGCCGTCAGCATTGGTTACGGTGCGTGTGCCTGTCTTTGTAACTGTCCTTGTCCTTGTTTCCGTTGTAGGGTTTAAGGTTAGCTCATACATCTCGTCAAAAAGGCTCTCGATCTCGCCCTGCACGTCTGCCGCCGTAAATTCCGTATGGACTGCGGAAAGGTAGCTGATGAGCGCAAACGGGTCATGACCGATTGCATCAAGGTTGTAGCGGTATTCGTCATAGTCCGGGTAATCCGTTTCTATGGAATCAATCTCTTTCTGCAATTCCATTTCAAGCTCTGAAAAAGCCAAATCCGCAGCGTCAATCTCTGCCGGGACGCTCATGTAGCTCCCTGCCAGCGTGGTACTCATGCCCTCCGAGAACATCGCCCCGCAGGACGATATGGAAGTCATTATCATAATAAGAAGAACCCCAAAAGCCGCAACTGTTACAAGGAGTGAAGCGTGTTTTGCCGCTATCTCCTGTATTTTTTTTGCTACCGTCGTAGTGAAATTGGCGGACTTCACAGCCGCTTCCTTTGTATTCTTCGCCGCCTGCCCCGCCCGCCTTGCTTTTGCATATTCACGCTTGATGCGCTGTTTCTGCATCCTTTTCTGCAACTGTTTCTTTAAGGTCTTTTCCTGCATTTCCGGATTTTCTTCCAAAAACTTCTGGTAGCGGAAACTGACCTCCTTTTTAAACTGTTTTTTCTCCAGCTTCACCACTTTCTTACGCTGCCGCTGTTCTTTGTTCTTATAATGCCGCTTTACAAATCGGTAGGTATCTTCGGCTTTCTGTTCCGTCTTGTGTGCACCCTCCACGCCGGAGTTTTCCTTTTCCACTTCGGCAACCTTGCCATGCGCAAAGTTTGTAAACTCCGATCCGGTTCTGCCCGCCATCTTCCTTACCGGGTTATCCTCCTTAAAAGGCTTTTCCTTTACCACTGCGACAAGCACATATTTCGCCCTGCCCGTCTTTTCATCAAAGACACGCTCTAAGGAATATTCCTTTTTCTTTGGCAGCTTCTTCCTTGCGGCTTCGGTCTTTTTCCCGGCTTTCTCCGCTTTCTTTTGCAGCCTTTCTAATTTCTTGCTGCCCTGAAATTCCGGTTCTGTGCCATCGGTGAAGGTATTTTTTTCAGCAAAAGTATTATCCTTTGCCTGATAGTCACGCTGAAAGTCAGAGGTTTTTGTGCGTTCCCTGTCCTGACGTTCACGCCTGCGGTATCTGCCTTTTTTTTCGCTTTGGTGGTAAGTGTCCCTGCGGCGGTAATCGTCCTTAAACTCTTTTGTTTCTTCGGTCTGTTCCCCTCCGCCCTCCTCCACAAAAGCATTCTGCTCCTTTGAAAAACCGTCCTGCACTTTGCTTCCAGCATTATCACTGTCCGTCTTTTCTTTATTTCCCATAAAGCTGTTTTCCTTTTGGAACTGCCTTTGCTGTCTGCGCTTTCTTCGGCTACGCTCTGTTTCCTGCCCTGCTGTTTTCTTCTTGCTTCTCTGAAAACTGCCCTGTCTGTCCAATTTCCCGCCACTGTTCGGTTTATATTCCAACCTCTGGACATCATGTCCAGAAGTTTCTTTTTGAAACTGTTTTTGCTGCCTGCGTTTTTTCTGGCTATGCGCTGTTTCCTGCCCTGTGGTTTTCCTTGTATCATTCTGAAAATTGCTGTGGTTATCCTGAAAGATTTCTTTATCAGGCTTATTCAGTGATTCCATATGATTCTGTTTTACACAATAGCTGGCATCGTGTCCAAAAGTCTTTGACTGCCCTGACTTCTGGACATTATGTCCAGAAGTTACATCTGCATCCCTCGGCTGGTGTGCGCCGGACTGTTTCTGCTTCATTTTCTGGACAGTGCTTTTCCCCTTTGTGGGACTGCCGCCCGCAAAAGCATTTTTATCCTTTGCAAATTCAGCCGTCTGCTTTTTCTTTCTTTCTGCCATTTAAACTCCTCCATTTTATCTGCTATCTAATGACTGGCACTTTCTGTACCCTTTTGGGTCATAATCCTTAAAATCTTTTACGGAATGGAACAGCCATTTATTGTTTACCCATCTCTGCATCTTCCGGGTTTCCTTCGGCGCAGTTGGCTTTTCATACACCATCACATACGGGTCATACCCCATGTCACGAAGCGTATAAATACGGTATAAATCCTGTTCATGGGTGCTTCCGTAGTTGGTAAGGACGTAGACACGCCTTTTCCTCTTATCCCTGACTGTCGTAAGTTCTGAAAATTTCTTAAAATACGGTGTCAGGTCATCTTCCGGGTTATCCCATGCAAAATGCAGCATTTTTGTACTGATTTTATTGAGTGCCGCCACTTTTTCCGGCGTAACCAGCCGCACGTCAAGCCCCTGTGTAAAGTCCACGTCCGCCCCGCTGTCCGCAAGCTGTCCTAAGAGCCTCTCCCAATCCGAGCAGGCTAAGATGTTTGCATCAAGGAGCTTGATTTCTTTTTCCCCGCCCCAAAATTCGGACAGGTCAGCCACCGCTTCCGTCTTTCTTCCCTCCTTCTCCCCGACAATGCAGAATCCGCATCCACGGGGGCATCCTCTGGAAAGGAAACCGTAGGCTGTGCCTGCAAACTGCGGGTACAGCCCATAATCCGGGTGTGTATGCTCTATGGCATCGGGCAGCTTATTGTCAAGACCGTAGCCTGTGCCGCCTTTTATGACATGGTAAGCCTTTACGCTCCCTGCATAATCTTTAGAGTAAGTGTCCGTGAATACCCTGCTCATATAAACAAGGTCATACCATTTCGTACTGTCGTACCATTCCACCATATCGCCCCTTGCCTTATGGTAAGCGGACAGCTTCATCAGGCAGAGGTTGGGGAAACGGTGTCCGTCCACGTCAATCAGCCCGATTTTCAAGTTATCCTGCCTCCTTCTATATTTTTTTCTTTTAACCTTAATGCTCTTTTGGTGTCAGGATACATCTGTCATTCCATACACACCGTTCTGCACATTCCCCGTTCTCCATATCTGCAATATATTTTAAGACCGGGTAAACCTGTGCCGGTACAACTGCATTTCCCAAACATTTAAGGCGTTTTGCCCTGTCCTTAACGTCCTGGCACAGACGTGGGATTCCGAGCGGTTCTATGCCCCAAAGGAGATGTCCGTCCATCCCTGTGGGAATCCCATCAGCCATTCCACCCACTCCGGGTTGAAACGGTACGACGGGGGCGCTTCCGGCTCCAGAAAGTAAATTATCTCCGACAATGCTGCCGCCCAGTATCCCCCGTCCTTCCGTTTCCTGCGGAATGAGCCTGTCGGGGTAATGCATATCCTTTGTGTTTTGGGCTTCGTGCCTGTGTCGGACGCAAGGGGAGTAGGAAACATCAATCCCGATGATGAATGTCCGTTTGCGTTCATGCCACGCGCCGACGGCACAAGCAGGAAGTACGAATGTCCAGACGGCATATCCCGCCTGTTCCAGGTCAGAGAGCGTTTTGTGCAGCCCCATATTGACGAAGTTAGCAACATTTTCGCCAAGCACGAAATGGGGGCGCAGCTCGTTAATGATGCGGCACATTTCCGGCCAGAGGTAACGGGTGTCTGTGAAGCCCTTTCTGTATCCGATAGAGGAAAAGGGCTGGCAGGGGAATCCCCCTGATAATAGCGTAAGTTCTGTCTGTCCTGTCCTTTCATAAAAAGCCTCCTTTGTCAGTGACTGGATATTTCTAAAACGTGGTACGTCCGGCCAGTGCTTTTCCAGGACGGCTGTGGGATAATCCGCCCATTCGCACTGGCAGACAGTTATAAAGCCCGCAGCTTCAGCGGCAAGGTCAATGCCGCCTATCCCACTGAACAGGCTTAAATGCGTCAATGTTTTTATATTTCATTCCCCCTCTTTCTGTACGCTTTCTTCTGGTCTTGTGTTCATGATCGCATAGGTCTTTGTATCTGTCGGGTACTTGTCGATAAACGGGATAACCACATTATCAAACAGGATAAGCCCGCTTCCCGGCTCGGAATTGGTCACATGGGCAAGCTGCTTCTCAGACAGCCCTAACTTGTCGGCAAGTATCGCCTGGTCCTTTGCGTTCTGGTTTAAGAGATAAACAAAATCGGAGTTGCCGAGTATGCCCTCGATTTCCTCCGATTTCAAAAAATCACCCACATTCTGCGTCAAGCCTGTCGGTATGCCGCCCCATTTTCTGAACCTTTTCCATATTTCCACCGAATAGATTGCTGTCTGCCTTTCTTTTAAAAGCAGGTGGAATTCATCACAGTAGTACCGTGTGGCAATCTTACGCTCCCTGTTCTGCGACACCCTGTTCCAGACTGCATCCTGCACGATTAACATTCCAAGCTCCTTGAGCTGGTTTCCCAAATCCCTGATGTCAAAGCACATGATGCGGTTCTGTGAATCCACGTTTGTACGGTGGTTAAAATAATTCTGCGAACCATGCACATACAAAACAAGGCTGTTTGCGATACGCACCGCTTTCTGCTTCGCCTCCTTCTGCATTTCCGGGGCTACGTCCTTCGGCTCATACTTTAACAGCGCATTATACAAGTCCTCTAAAATGGGCATATTCTCCGGTTTCGGCTCTGCAAAATACCTGTCATAAATATGCTTGATGCAGGTGTCGATAATGCCTTTTTCGTCATTCTCAAGACCGTTTTTCCCTCCTGCAATCAAATCACACAGCGTAATGATAAAGTCTGATTTCAGCTTTAACGCTTCCCTGTCGTTCTTATGGGAAAGCTGAATGTCCATCGGGTTTAAGAAGTCCTTTGAATTGGTGGCAAGCCTTACCACCTGTCCATTGAGCGCACCCACAAGGGCAAAATATTCTCCCTCCGGGTCACAGACGATCACATCGTCCCCTGTCATAAGGAAACAGGATAAAATCTCCCTCTTTGCGGAGAAAGACTTCCCGGAGCCGGGTGTGCCGAGGATTACCCCGTTTGGCGTCCTTAACTTTTTCCTGTCCGCCATAATCATGTTGTTGGAAAGTGCGTTCAGACCGTAATATATCGCCGGGGCAGACATGAAAAGCTCCTGTGTGCAGAAAGGAACTAAAATAGCCGTACTCTTTGTGGTAAGCACACGCTCAATCCCCGTATCATTGCAGCCAATCGGCGCACTCGCCATCAGCCCCTGCTCCTGTAAATACTGCATACACCTTAAATTACAGTTTGCCTGCTGGATAATGCCCGACACCCTCTGCGTGATGTTCTCTAACGCCCTCTTGCTCCTGCCGTAGCAGGTGATGAGGAAAGTCATCTTGATAATCTTCTGGTTGCTGGTGTTCAGATCGTCAAGCAGCTCCAAGGTATCCTTTTCATAAGTGATGATGTCCGTGGGCAGAATGTCCATGTCATAGCCGGAGCGCACCGCCTTCTTCTGTTCCTCAATCTTCATTTTCTGAATGTTCGTGAGTGCGCCCTTCAACATCTTGATCGCCTTTACCGGGTCCATCGTCTGCATATGTAGCGTAACTGTCAGGTTGTCATCAATATCAAGCAGCTTTTTTAACAGCTCGTCATTAAACCTCGGCGCAATAATATCGAGATAGTGGACACTTCCGTACATTTTCCCGGTCTTGAAGCGGCTCGGATAACGGAAATCAAACCCCGGCGGCGCTATGTAGTCCTTTACGCTCTTTCCCGACTCTGACAGTTCTTTAAAGGAAAAACGGAAAGGCTCCATTGTATCCTGATTGAAATACTCATGCAGGACACGCAGGCGCTCCTTTCCGTCAAGGCTTCTGGCATGGGTGCCGAGGTTCAGGAAATTCTTAATTACATCGGCTTCTATGCTGCCAAGTTTCGCCTTTGCCTCCTTGTACCCTTTCGCCTCTATGCCAAAAATAAGGTATTTTGATTTAATAATTCCGTTGTTCCCTTTCGCCGCCTGTTTCTTTAACATTTCCGTGTATTCTTCACGAATATCGTCAAATTCATCACCCTGCAGGGGTATGTCAAACTGCTCCATCAGCGTCTGTTCGTTTACCTGCCTGTTGAATAAGAACAGCTCGAACCGTATGGACGGGTCAAAGTAATTGATAAGCCTGCTGTACTCCTCTAAAATCTCACCCTGATCCTCTATCTCCAAAAGGTCATAATTGATGTCAAAAAACTCAGCCATTTTTGTATAGTAACCGGAAGATACCTGGCAGATGCCGTCACGGTACATTTTTTTGAATGTAATCGTTTTCTGTGCGGTATCCGGTTTTTCCTGTTTTTTGTCATTCCCGGCAAGGGTGCTTTTTAACTCCCTTAACCGTTTCTTCTCTGAAAAATTAAGCCCCGCTTTTGGCTTGGCTTTGCTGCCCTGCGGCTTTTTCTTCAAGATAACGCACCTCCTTCTTTAATTTTTCCCTTTCCTCCAGCTTCTTGTAGAGGTTTTCCGATTTATAGGGACGTATCCCCGGCGTGAGCAGCTTCTGCCTAAGCATGAAGTATAATATTTTCTCTGCCGGGAAGCCGTCTTTTTCATACATTGCCAGAAAGAAAAACGGCAGCATGAGGGCTACCATGATAAGCGCCGAAGCCTGTGTACCCAAAACGCCCTTTGTCACAAGGTAAAAGGGTATCCCCACCGCCGCTGCGCTCCCAAAGCAGATAAGCTGGCGTCTGGTAAGGTTCATTGCCACTTTTGTCTTGATGCCGCTTAAATCTTTTGGCACTGCTACTGATATTGCCATAAGCATTTCAGACCGGAAATTTTTACATTCCGGTGTTTCCTCCTTTCCGATGATGATATTAAAACCATTGTCTGGCTAATGGGCATTCAAAATTTTAGACCGATATCGGTCTAACATAATTCATGCCGCTTAAAATATAAGACCGATATTTCACTGAATTTGTTGATATTCCGTTGTTTTAGCTATAAACAATCGGCATAATCTAAAAATTTCAAGGTGTAAAAAATTATGTTATCAATCCATATTTTGGCGTTTTGTAATGAAAATACTGCCTAAAACACACTTGAAACAACTGGATTTTTATTTAGCCAAATTAAGATTAGACCGATACTTTGAGTCTGGAAACAAGGAAAATCAACAGTATTTTCAAATTGTCGGCATAAAAAATCAAGCGGCATGAAGCACACTTTTGGCGAGCGAACCTGTCTTGAATAAACTGAAGCACAGGATAACGGTATAAGCCGCCACTGACCAGAGCGCCGTATGCAGGTTTCCCGCCACCGCAACGCTGGCAACGAGTACCGAATAGATGCCGACACAGACCATGATAAAAAATCCCTGAAATGCAAGGGCGCAAAGCCCTTTGATATAGTTGTTCCCGATGTTGCCCCATTCCCGGTTGCTCAAAGTGGCAAACGGAACCGGAGCCACTGAAATATAAAGGTATATCTCTATCATGCGCCCATATAAAATGACGGTGATGAGGACGGACATGATTTTCATACATAAGCTGACGATCATGGTTTCTATCCCAAGCCCGATCAGTTCCCCAATGCCCATAGTGGAAAGCTGGTTGTTGAACATGGTTGTCAGCGTGGCTTCCACGTCAAGGCTTGTCGAGCCTGATATGGAAACCGCCGCATTGGTCACGATATGGTTTCCCACATCGAAAATAGCCATCGTGATGTCAAAGGTCTTGCTTAATAACATCACTGCGGCACACGCTTTCACGAGGTAGCGGAAGAAAAACTCACTCCCTACCTCGTGCATATTGTTTTTGTCCATTACCATCGTTATCAGCTCATAACAAAGGATTGCGCTGATAATCAGTCCGGCTATGGGTATCATGACATTCTCTGACAGGCTGCGTATCATGGAAAAAATACTCCCGTTCCATGTGCTGGGCGTCTGCCCGACTTCCCCGGCGATTGTCCCGACCTTATCATTTACGTCCGTGAACATCGTGCCGAGGTTGTCAAGCACCCACCCTTGCAGCATTTCCTTTATAAATTCAGTGATTTTGTCAATGATCGCCCCCATGAATTATGAGAACAGGCTTGTAAGCTGTGGAATCACCGTCTGCGCCACGATTACAATGCCACCGCCCGCCATGAGTTGTGTTATCCCCAATTAGTAGGAACAATACAGCTTTCTGGCGGGCGGCGGCACGTCAAGAAATATATATGGAGTTTT
>VSNR01000359.1 GCA_009774345.1 Lachnospiraceae bacterium
GTGAGCTGAAAGGTTCATGCACGGTTTAGAGTGGGGGAAAAGGGAGAGATAATATCAAACTCTTACCTATCACTATTTTCGACACCGAAAGGGGACGGCACATTTAATGTTTATGAGGATATAAAAAACAAGCTGGTTGGGAAAGGAGTGCCGCCGGAGGAAATAGCGTTCATACATGAGGCGAATACGGAAACAAGGAAAGCGGAACTGTTTGGCAAGGTAAGAAGCGGGCAGGTTCGTTTTTTATTGGGTTCTACGCAGAAAATGGGCGCAGGGACAAACGTACAGGACAGACTGATAGCCTTACATCATCTTGATGTGCCTTGGCGTCCTTCCGACATAGAACAGCAGGAGGGGCGTATTTTAAGGCAGGGCAACCTAAATCCTAAAGTCAAGATATTCCGATATGTAACGGAAAATACATTCGACAGCTATTCATGGCAGGTGATCGAAAACAAGCAGAAATTCATTTCCCAAATCATGACGAGCAAATCCCCGGTACGAAGCTGTGAGGACGTGGACGAGGCGGCACTAACTTATGCGGAGGTGAAAGCACTGGCTACCGGAAACCCGTATATAAAGCAAAAAATGGATCTCGATATTCAGGTATCCAAGCTGAAACTGATGAAAGCCAATCATACCAGCCAGAAATACCGCCTTGAGGACAATATCGCCAAGCATTACCCACAGCAGATAGCCATTCTGAAAGAGAGAATCAGCGGCATGACAGCGGACATTCAGACCGCAAAAGCAAACCTGCCGGCAGATAAAGAGCAGTTTTTTATGAAAGTTGGGGATAAGGCTTATACGGATAAAAAAGAAGCCGGAGCCGCACTTGTGGAGATGTGCAAGGAGATGAAAACGGTCAATGTGCCTGCAACGGTAGGGGAATATGCCGGGTTTAAGATGGCGGTGTCCTTTGATTCGTTCAACCACAAATTTGTGATGAACTTAAAAGGGCAGCTTTCCCATAACCTTGAGATCGGCTCTGACCCGTTCGGCAACATTGCCCGTATCAACCATGCGCTGGAGTCCATGCCAAAAGATCTTGATAATGCAAAGGTAAAACTGGAAAATGTGGAGCGGCAGCTTGAAACTGCAAAATCAGAAGTGACAAAACCTTTTGCACAGGAAGCGGAACTGAAAGAGAAACTAGACCGCCTTTCCGCCCTCAATGCCCTGCTCAACATGGACGAAAATGGCAATGATGCACAGGTTGGCAATGAAATGCCAAAGCAGCCGACAGCCGACACTTTAGAACATAATGACCAGAGGCAGAAACAGGCAACGGAAAATGGCAGTCAGCACGGGTTAAAGCTGGCAGCCGGAAACACTGACAAAACTGCGAAGGCATCGCTGAAAGAAAAACTGGAAACGTACAAGGAGCAGGTGGCAGGCATGGGAAACGCCGGAACTGATAAAACAAAGGGAAAAGAGGCAGTCATATAGAATTCACAAAAATTTGATTGCAAAATTGCTGGTAAAATCATAAAATATGAGTAGGAAAGTATGCAGCTTGTGCTGAAACAGAGTAAGCAGTAAAAAATGAGCCATACTGATAAAGGAGGTGTGTTTCTATGGCAACTTCAAGTATTACGAAAAATTTTGTTATATCTGGTCAGAAACAGGTGGAGATGTTTGTTAATGCAATTGAAGAATCTGCTAAAAACCGTCCTGTCCGTATTCCGGTGGCAGCAAATTACGTTGAGGACGATGCGGAGCTGATAGAACTAATGGATAAATGGGAGAAATCAAATGTCATTAACAAGTAAATATTCAGTCATTAACATTCGTCGTTATCTTAAAAATGACAATCCCAAAATTGGAGAGGACAGACTGCTTCAAGTCCTCTCCGGTTTTTCCTGCCCTAAGAATCCTGATTTGGAGCTTTTTTTGAAAAACAGCTCCATAGAATTTACAAAGAAAAACCAGTCTGTTACATATCTTGTTTTTTCTAAGGAAAACGGAGCATTGCTTGGGTATTTTACGATAGCGTTGAAAGCTTTAACTGTCAGAGGTGAAACAGTAAGTAAGACCACGAAAAGAAAACTGCTGCGGATCAGTGAACTGGATGAAAAATCTGATACCTATACGATGGCAGCATATTTGATAGCACAGCTTGGAAAAAATTATGCAGGAGGCATGGAGAAAAAAATTACAGGAGCGGAACTGCTTGAACTGGCTTGGGGTATCATTGAGAGAATGCAGTATCTGGGCGGAGGTCTGGTAGTATTTCTTGAAGCAAATAATGAGGAAAAGCTGCTGTCATTTTATAATACAAATCGGTTTGTACAATTTGATACCCGATTAACAGCATCTGATCCGGAAAACCAGCATGAGCTGATACAGTTACTAAGACTGCTTTAGCTGAAAAATTTCATAATAAAAATACATAGTAACAGTAACTTTAGGTGTATGATAAATGGAAAATCAATATCATACACCTTTTTATTTTGGAAGTACCGTCTTGTAAATCATACAGGACGGTACTTTTCTGTTCAGGAGGAAACATGAACAAACATACAATGAGCGACTTATATCAGATGCAGTCCCTCTCGCTCTCCATAAAAATACGGATGACACAGTACCGTATACGGGAATGGGTGGATTATTACGGTACGGACGGCGTATATATCGCGTTTAGCGGTGGAAAAGACAGTTCAGTACTGTTACATATCGCAAGGGAAATGTACCCGAAAATTAGTGCAGTCTACGTTGATACCAGTCTGGAATATCCGGAAGTCAGGGAGTTTGTAAGACAGCAGGAAAATGTAGAGATTATCAGACCGGAGATAAACTTTCGGCAGGTCATCATAAAATATGGCTATCCCATGATTGGTAAGGAAGTAGCAGGTTGCGTATACGGCGCAAGGCGGTACATGGAGAAGCTTCTGGAACGGGAGAAAAATGCAGAACGTATGGGAGAAATCCCAAATCACAGTTATATGGCGGATTTAGTAGGTATAGACCGCCGTGAGGACAGAGAAAATGCCGCCTACCAGAGTCTTATCCGTGGGGAGATACCAAGCACGGATATAAAGACACCTGTCCGTTACTTGACGCTTATGGGGAAATATCCGCATAAAGAAAACGGTGTGAAAACATCGGAATATTCAAAGATGTATAACAAGGAGCGTTACAAATTCTTTTTGGAAGCGCCCTTTGAAATAGCGGATCGCTGCTGTTCCATTATGAAAAAATCCCCTATGCATAGCTACGCAAAAAGGACGGGAAAAATGCCCATGACAGCACAGATGGCAAGTGAAAGCAGGCTGCGGACAACAAATTGGCTCAAAAACGGTTACAACGGTTTTGACATGAAAAGCCCGATCAGCAATCCGATGTCATTCTGGACGGAACAGGACGTATTGGAATATATTTTCCACAACCATATCCCGATTGCAGACGTATACGGCGAAGTAACAGCAGACTACGGAAAAGCACTGCCGCAGGGGAACACAATGGAAATGGGAATATTTGATATCGGAAAAACCATATTCGGCACTACAGGGTGCGGCAGGACGGGGTGCGTTTCCTGCGGTTTTGGGTGCCACAGGGAGAAATCGCCGAACCGTTGGGAGCTTGCAGAAAAACTTTCCAATCCTGAAATTATCGACTATATGATGCGTGGCGGCGCATTTAATGAAAAAGATATATGGAAACCGGATAATCGGGGACTTGGATTCTGGTTTGTCATAGAGTGGATAAACCTGCATGGACTTGCAGCATAAAAATAAGGGACGGACAAACGGGAGGACTTACAGGCTGACATTTTTTTGCGATGGAATAGACATAAGAATTGTCAGCCTTATGTCGGAATTTTGTGGAGATCCGCAGGTGCAGGAAACGGTAAATGGGTGAATCAGATGATTTCCTGATAAGGAAGTCATTGATTATTAAATAGAGCAAATATATGGTAAAAAATAAAAATTGGAGGTAAAGAAATATGAATACAGCAGAACAGAACACAAAACAGGGGATGGAGGAAAGTGACGTGATAAAGCAGTTCATGCAGCTTTTAAGCCAGCAGGATATGGGAGAACAATCGCAGGGATTTATGGAGATGTTCGGGTATTTGGCAGGGATGCAGATGCAGCTTAGCATCGTGGCAGATGAATTGCAGGGCATGAGGGAGCAGCTTGCAAAATTGCAGGAAAGCCAGCCCAAAACGGTCACAGAGCGTCTTATGGACAAAGTGGCACAGCTTCAGGAGAAAGCGACGGGACTGTCGGAACGGCTTTCATCAGTAAAAGAACGTCTGATGGAAACAGCGGCGCAGGCGGTTCATGCTTTTAAGGAAAAGGGAAAAGCGGCAATGTGTATAGCAGTACAGAAAGGATTGTCCGGCATCAGGCCAGTGCTTACAGACTATCAGGAAAAGATACAGGAGGTTAAAATGGATTACGATAAAACAGCTAACCAGATTGATAGTATCGGGGACGAATTAAAGCAGATCGGGAACAGCGTTTCCAACGTAGGCAGGCTGATCGTGGGAAAAGGCACAAAGGAAGTTTCGGATGAAAAACAGGGGGTTGCACTGACAAGGCTTATGAACAGACCCATTAAAAGTAGAGCGGCGCATTTGCAGAAAAATATGGATACAGTTGACCGTGCGCTGGAAAAACTGGATCAGCTCTCAGACCGCTTTACGGTCAAAAAAGAAGCAGAAAAAGGCGGGCGTTCATCGGTAAAGGATAAGCTGTCGCAGATGAAGGCAAAAATGGAACAGCAGAAAAAAGCACCAGAACCGGATAAGGCAGCGGCGAAAAAGAAAGAAGTATGTTTATAGGCAGCAAATCAGAATACCGACAGCAGAAACATATGGGGAAACCTGTCTGTTTCCTGTTTTTAAGGAGGAAATTATATGGCAGATATAAATGGAAATTCAAGAAAAAAAGTGGAAAAACTAACAATGGAGGAAATTGCGGACAGGCTGGAGGGGCTGAAATCTTCCCTTGATACAATCCGCAGGACAGCATCAGAGCTTATCATGGGAATTGACGCACAGTTGCAGGAACTACAGGCTGATAAAAAAGTTTCACGTTCTTTGGATAAACAGGCTGACAAGGAGGTACAGCTCTTATATGGTGATACCAGTCAATACGGCATTTACCAGTTAAAAGACAATCCAGAGCTTCGTGATTTACGTTTTGCAGGCACAGCGGAACTTTTGAAAAGGGGTATTCTGTCGGATGATTTCAGGGAAATACAGCCGGAAAATTATAACCTTGTCTATACAGGGCAGTTTTCAGACATACAAGGACAGTTACAGGGGGAGAAACTCAATGCGCTATTTGAGAAATTCAATATAGACCACCCAGCAGATTATAAGGGGCATTCCCTTTCCGTCAGTGATATTGTGGTGCTGCATGAGAATGGGAAGAACAGTGCACATTTTGTAGATTCTTTCGGCTTTACGGAACTTCCTAATTTTATGCATGAACTGACAGGTATAAAAGAGCAGGAGGCAGATAAGGCGGAAAATGGGTTTACCGACGAAGAAAAACAATTCCTTGAAACAGACAATGCGTCTTTGATTGCAAAAAAGTTTCTTGCATGGGACGAGATGGAAGATCTGGGATACCGCTTTTTTGAAGACGGGTATATTGATAAATTTAAGCCGGTTGAAAAAGCATTGTTTGGGAATGGCTTAGTATCAGATGATACAATACATGATATAGCCCACCGTATGCAGGGTGGCGAGGATATCCGTGAGGAGCTTGCAAAAGCTTTCATAGGCGGGTATGAACGGGTAATCGGAGTAGGTGAAAATGATGCCGTTGCAGTATTTGGTAAAGATGCTGTGACAGTTACTTTTGAGAATGCCGAGAAGCAGGTTTCTTATGAAGAAATGGGGACGGCTTTTCTCAGTCTGATAGAAAGTGAGTATAAAGACATTGAACAGGCAAGAGCTGCCGATGAGCAGGAGGAAGAAATTGTGGGGAATGCCACTTCTGAACATGATGTCAATCATTCTGCATTACAGAATGATTTGAAGTTAGAAGCAGAGCAGACTGTCATAGAACAGCCAGCTTCGGAACAAATACAAGCAGAGCAGCCAGAAACACAGGCAGAGCAGGACGAGTCAACAGAAACACCGAAATTAACAGATATGGAGGACGGTGACGAAATTATTGACCTCGGAGATGAAACGGAACAGGTTCTTGCAGATATGAAAAAAATCTTAAATGATAGTAAAAACACTTTAGGACACACTGACCAAAAGCGAGAGCAGACAGAGCCGAAGAAAGCGAAAGAAACAAAGTTTGCATTTCAGATTGCAGACCGCTTTGTCAGTATACAGGAAACAGAGAGTGGCTATGATTATTCCATTATGGATATGGATTATAAGGAGGTTGAAGGCGGTGTGTATGAAAATACCGGTGTGGATATTCAGGTGATTGCTGATGATATCGTAGATGATTTAAGAGAAGATCGGTTTGAAAATGGTGCAGGGGGCAGCATTAGCGATGATGATGAGATAATACCAATTGATTTTGACGAACTGACAGAAAGCATTGCAAATGCAGTTCAAGATGTGGACACAATCCACAAGAAGGAAGCTGAGCATATTGTGCCAGATATTTTGCAGGGAAATATTGTAGAAAATTTTAAAGAAAAGACAAACGAATTTTTCCATGAAATATGCGAAATGAACCCATCAGAGATTGAGGATACCGTAAAATGCCATGTGCAGGCGCAGTTAGATGAAGCTGGCATTGATGCGGAGATTGTGGATGTGGCAGTAGCAGGGAGCCGTTGTCGGGGCTTGGAGCGTGATGGCTCTGACCTTGACGTGGTTGTGGAGCTTTCCACAAGTGAGCGTGAAGATGTTCTGTTTGATGCATTTAATGGAGATGCACTCCATATCGGACGGGTAAAAGTGGATATTAACCCGATTACTGCACAAAGGACGGGAACGCTTGAAACTTATCTTCCGCAGGTGGAGGATTATCTGGAGGGGGTTCGTGAAGCTAGGGAGAAGGAGCCAGTAAGTATTTTCAATATCCGCATGAATGACGAGGAACGGTGGTTTAAGAACACCAGCGGGCTGGATGCGGAAGGGCTGTGCAAAGCCTATGCGGACTGTGACAAGCCTTTTGTTGAAATGGGGAAATACGGGGAACGGATAGAAGCAGCAGACCATGCCTATATCGAGCAGGGCAAAAGGCTGGACTTTTCTATAGAGTTCAATGAGGAAACGGATCAGATTATCGTATTTAATGGGGATAACTTTGAATATAAGGGATTACGGGAAACATTATTCCCAGAACAAGCAGCATCGGAAGTTACGCTAACCGTGGCAGAGTGTGGTGAGTTTCATAATTTCGGGGAATTTCATGAAAAAATTGTGACAGTAGATGAAGCCGTTGCGAAATGGAAACAGATACCACCAGAGCGCATGAACGGTATTCCTGCAATCGGCATCAATATCCATACGCCTGGAACAGAAACATATAATGATGTTATAACAGATATTTTAAGCGGAAATCAATTTGAACTTGATGTTTTGGATTATATCCCTGAAATAAAAGGCAGTCCGCAGGCAATGGAAATGATAGCGGAACTGATAGCAAAACTGCCGGATATGAAAATTGAGGGCAATATCAGTGAGGATTTGGAAGCGAAATTATGGGAAAAACGTATGCCGGATTTGACACCTGCAGAACAGCTTGCGGTGGAGATAGACCGTTTTATTTATAGCTATGATACGAATGCCTATCATGACAATCACCAGAGCATGACTGAAAATGTATCGGAAATTTCAGAAATGATCGGACAGAGAGATGTGGAATACTTGACAGAATGGCTGAATGAAGTCATTTCTGTGGAAAATGTACTAGAGAAAACACAGCGGGCGAATGAACTGCTCGAAAAGCTGGCGGAGTACAAGCCTCTTGCTAAGATTGAGGAAATGGAAGAACAGAATTACAACATGATTGATAATATCTTAAACAATGGTGCCGGGGAAAAAGCACAAAAAGAGGAAAATAAAAAGGCACAGGACAAGAATGCAAAACCGTCCTTAAAAGCCCGCCTTGCGGAGAAAAAGGTACAGGTTGCAGAACAGGGGGGTGATGAAATTGTAAAGAATCAGCAGAGGGGAATATAGATCTGAAAGATAAAGAATTAAATTTCAGACAAAGGGAAAGTGCTGTCTGGTATACTGAAATTTGTAGATGCCGCCATAGCGAAAACAGAGTAGCTTTCCACAGATGTGAAACAGTACAAGATAGATAAAGTAGAACGAGAGGTAACGGGCATTGGCAACATGGAAGCTGTAAATCCGACTTAACTTGAAATGGTGGCAGAGCAGCAGTATGGAGCAGATGCGTTTGAATTTCACTAGAAGGAAACAGCAAAAGAAGCGGCAAAGAATAAAACATTAAAGAATGTGTCTGTAAAAGTGGAAAAGCCGATAGAAATGAAATTCTCCTGAATTGAACTAAAGTTTGGTTCAGGAGAATTATTTTTTTGCAGAAAATTTAATATCGTAAAAGTTACACAAAACCTCTGTTTTTTTACATGGAACGAAGAAAATAAAAAATTTGTCATATAATGACATTGTCGCTAGTGAGTAGATGGAAGGAGCAATATTTTATGGAAAATATAAGAGAATATGGTGCTTTCTTTGCAAATTTGACACATGATAATTATGCAAGGCTCGGAAAACCTTTTAGGACAAAACAGAATTGTTATTATTATGATACAGGCACTGGAAAAGTCCTTCAGTGCAAGGAAAATGTATATAAGATTTTGTTACACTTATTTTCTGGTAAGAGTTTTGAGAGGCTGGAAGAGTGTGGAATTAATAACAGAGATTTGCTGGCAGCTTTATCAGAAATTAAAGAAGCGGTAGAGAAAGAAAATATCTTACAGGCACCAGAAGTAAAAGGCTTTCATGGAAACCATATAGAGTCGCTTGAAGAATGTATAAATGAAGACTTGGGACAGATTACACTTGAATTAACAGAGAGATGCAATTTAAGATGTGAATATTGTATTTATGGGGCAGAGAATGACGTATTTAGAAATTTTGGCAATCAAGATATGTCTTTTGAAACTGCAAAAAAAGCGATTGATTATGGAGTGGCACATTCGGGCGATGAATTGGCAGTTACATTTTATGGGGGAGAGCCACTTCTCATGTTTGATTTATTAAAGCAGTGTGTTGAGTATTGTCAGGGAATAAAAAATAAAAAAATAAACTTTGCCATAACATCAAATTTGGTTCTTATGGATGAAGAAAAGGCTAAGTATATAGCTAGTATACCAGATTTTGTAGTGACATGCAGCCTGGATGGTCCAGAAGAAATACAAAATCGTTATCGAAAATTTCCTAATGGAAAAGGCAGTTTTGATATTGTCATGCAAGGTTTAAAGAATATTACAATGGCATTAGGCAAAGAAGCCGCTACACGATTAAACTTTAGTATGGTAATGACTCCGCCCTATGGGGTTGAAAAGTTTGATGTAATACAGAATTTTTTCAATTCATTAGAATGGTTGCCTAAAAATACAGTTAAGAATGTAGCCTATGTCCAATATGGAAAAATTAAAGGGGAAAATGAGGATGAATATCGGAAATTAACAGTTGAAGAAATTGATCCGATTGGAGTATGGTCAGAAAAGCATATTAATGGTGGAAAAGAACTTGAGCAAGGAGGAATTTTTACTGCAAAAAAAATAGAGGATACTTTGATTAGAATCCATTTAAGGAGATTGCATGATAAGCCAATGGATACATTTTCATTCAATGGTTGCTGTATACCAGGCAGCAGGAGAATTTATATAACTGCTGATGGTAAATTTAAAATTTGCGAAAGAATTGGACTTTCCCCATATATAGGAGATGTTGATAATGGTGTAGATATTAACTCATACTTCGCATACTAAAAACAGGCATATCATTGGAAGCTATGCCACCTTGGGTATCTGAAAACGGTT
>VSNR01000036.1:0-15126 GCA_009774345.1 Lachnospiraceae bacterium
CTGTTGGACTTATTAAAATTTCATAACAAAAAAATAGTTGTGTGAATTATGACATTTCGAGTGGACAATTTTTTTCATTTCAGTATAATCAGTATTGTTCTGTCGGAGAGGACATGTTTCACTTTATAGAATCAACATCAGAATAGAATCTTGTAATCAAGAGTGATCTTTTTCACTGATGAGCAATAAAGAATTTCAGATCCGATTTACAAGTATTTTTCATGACTTGAAATATTTAAAACACAATATTCAGAATCAAAGTATTCAGAATCAAAGCATTTAGAATAGAAAGGAAGAAAAAGTATGAGAATCCTCATAGGTGTGTTTTGTGCTGCCATTTATACAGACTGGCGTTATTATCGAATCCCAAATCTCTGTATCTTGCTTGGTATGGCAGCAGGGTTGATACAGACAGCTGTGTCCTGTACATGGGGGGACCTGATCTGTGCGCTGGGTGCGGCGGCAGTACTTTTTCTGGCATTTTATCCCTTTTATCTGCTGGGCGCACTGGGGGCAGGAGATGTGAAGCTTTTTATGATGATGGGATGTTATCAGGCATTGATCGGTACAGATGGATTGATTCAGTATATGTTTGTCACGATGATGCTTGCAGCGATCAGTTCCATTATCAAAATGATTGTGTACACGCAGAGCAGGGAGCGCCTGCTGTATCTGGTACGGTATCTAAGGAAGGCAATCCTGACAGGCGCAGTGGATGCATACGAGATAGACAAGACACAGAGGCGTTGTGTGGTGCGCTTGTCGATTCCGGCATTTATCAGCCTCATACTAATGTGCATAGGTGTGTATTAGAAATAGATAAAAATAGTTTATATGTTTTGAGTATGGAAAGGAGTGTGAATATCATGCGGGCAAGACAGTTTGCTATTTGTGACAGCGATGAGAATTATCTGAAGATGCTACAGGCATATCTACAAAAGAAGAAGCTGGCAGATTTTGAGATTCTCATATTTGATACCATACGTGGAGCAGAGCAAGCCAGCATAGAGGAACCTTTTGAGATTCTGCTGGTGGGTGAAAATATTTATGACACAGATGTCACTAAAATTAAAGCGGTTAAGACTTTTATCCTGCAAGAAGATGGCGTCAAAGTGATTGCGGGATACAGTATCATAGCAAAGTATCAGTCTATGGAACGCTTGATTGCACAGGTGCTAGAGGAATTTGCACTGGACGAAAGCTGTAACAGTACCAGTCGATGTGGCAGAAATCAGACGACGTTTATAAGCTTCTATGCACCGGACAGGAATAGAGGGCAGAGTGCAGCGGCGTTTGGTGCGGCGCAGGTTCTTGCGGATATGGGGTATCAGGTTCTGTATATCAATCTACTGCCATTTACGGGATTTGAGGAACTTCTGCAAACGAGTTACGAGGCAGATGTCACGGATTTTCTGTATTTTGCATTAAACCATTCTGACAAACTGTTGTATAAACTGAACAGCCTCAAACGCAGTGTGCATGGTGTCGATTACCTGCCGCCTGCACTTGATTATACAGATTTGCTTGTGATGAACAGGGATGACTGGCAGCGCGTGATGGACCTGCTTTTGTACAGCAGTGATTACACGCATGTAGTGATGGATTTGTCAGAGACATGTCAGGGGTTCTATGACATGCTTGAGCGAAGTGACCAGATCTATGTTTTGGCGGACAAAAGGATTGTGTATGGCTGTGCAATGTTGTCCCATTTTATGAATTTGTTAAAGGCAAAAGAGTACGAAAAGATTTTGAATCATATGACAGTATTTGAACTGCCTGAGGGGTGGGACGTGCAGGACTGCGGTCTTGACAATCTGGCGTTATCTGTTGTGGGTACGTGCATGAAAGGAGTGCTTGGCATATCATGAATGAGAATAATGAGACATTAAAAGGCAGCAGATATGAAACGTGCAGGGCGTTCATCAGTGACAGTGTGAGGCAGCGCATTGATCTTTCCAGGGAAGTTGAGGATGATGAGATTCGAGACATGATTGATGAACTGGTGGTTCAGATGGGCAGAAAGTATGCGCTGTCGCTCACAGAGCGTCAGGAGCTTGGAAGAAATGTATTTTACTCAATCAGAAAAATGGATGTGCTGCAAGAGCTTGTGGACTGCGATGAAGTGACAGAGATCATGGTAAATGGCACAGAAAATATTTTTGTCGAGCGGTCTGGACATCTGTATCAGTGGGACAAATGTTTTGAGACAAAAGAAAAGCTTGAAAATGTGATACAGCAGATTGTCGCAAAATGCAACCGAGTGGTCAATGAGGCAGCGCCTATTGCAGATGCAAGGCTTGACAATGGTTCTCGTGTCAATATCGTGCTGGCACCGGTTGCTTTAAATGGACCGATTATCACCATCCGCCGTTTTCCAGATCATCCAATCTCAATGGAAGATTTGATTGGTTTTGGATCCATTACGAGGCAGGCAGCAGATTTTCTTGAGAAGCTGGTCATTGCGGGATATAACATATTTATCAGCGGTGGGACAGGATCTGGAAAAACAACTTTTCTGAATGCATTGTCCGCGTATATTCCAAAGGCAGAACGCATTATCACCATCGAGGATTCCGCAGAGTTACAGTTGCAGAATATTCCCAATCTGGTGCGGTTAGAGACGAGGACAGCCAACATGGACGGCGCAAAGGAGATCAGCATACGAGATTTGATCAAATCGAGCCTGCGTATGCGGCCGGATCGAATTATCGTGGGGGAAGTACGGGGAAGTGAGGCGATTGATATGTTACAGGCACTAAATACAGGGCACGATGGTTCACTTAGTACTGGTCATGCAAACTCGTCAGAGGATATGCTGACACGTCTGGAGACGATGGTGCTGATGGGAATGGATCTGCCGCTTGCCGCTGTGCGCAGGCAGATTGCTTCCGGGGTGGATATCATTGTGCATCTTGGCAGACTGCGTGACAGATCGCGGCGTGTCCTGGAGATTGTGGAAGTGCTGGGTTTCGAGAAGGATGAGATCATTACGCATCCATTGTATCAGTTTCAGGAGACGGGGGAAGAAAATAGGAGAGTGATGGGGGAATTGGCAGAGATGGAGCCGCTCGTGTGCATGAACAAACTTCATTGCGCGGGTCTTTCCTTGTAATAGTGTAAATTTGATAAGAAAGAGGGGTTATCATGAAACAAAAATTAAATCGTAAGATAGATGCCAAAGGCAGACTTCCGCCGGAAATAGATTATGCAGCATATCATTTTACAAGACAGGAGCTCGTCATGTACTTTCTGTCCGGCGGTGTGTTTATGGCAGTGGTAAGCTGGCTTTTTTATGACAGTGTGATTGCGTGGCTGCTTTTGATGCCAGTGGTAGTCTATTTATTGAAGGACCGGCGTCAATTTGCGTGTCTAAAGCGCAGGCGAAGACTGGAAATTGAATTTCGTGAGGTCATTTTAAGTGTTGCATCGAATTTGCAGACAGGTTACAGCATAGAAAATGCATTTCAAGAATCCTATCGAGATATTGTGTTGTTGTATGGCAGTGAGTCGGTGATGGCAAAGGAGCTGAGGCTGATTTTTCGCAAAATAGGCAACAATGAACCACTTGAATATGCACTGATCAATCTTGCAGATCGAAGCGGAGTGCGGGATATTCGAGATTTTGCAGAGATCTTTCAGATTGCTAAGCGAGGCGGTGGTGATCTGCGAGGCATTATCACAAACACTGCGGACATCATTGGTGATAAACAGGAGATTCGACGTGAGATTGAGACGGTGGTGAGCGAGAAACGTTTTGAACAGCAGATTATGCGGTTTATTCCATTTTTTATTATCTTCTATATCTCACTCACAACAAAGGGGTATTTTGAGAGCCTGTATCATAATCTATTTGGATGGTGCATCATGACAGCCGCTTTGGCTGTGTATATTGCGGCATGTAGGATTTCAGATAAGATCTTAAATATTGATGTATGAGAACACAGAAAGGAGGTGGTATTTATGAGAGAACATTGGGCAGAGTGGCTATATTGCAAATTGGAGACAATGCAGAAAAAACCGGGAAAAATCTTGTATAACAACGCAGTGAGAGCAGATTTGCAGACGCTTGAGCCGGCGGGGGATACACTGGGACGCCAGCGGGTGTATGTGATTAAAAAACTGTCTCTATGCAGTATAATTGTGGTTTGTGGTGTGGTTTTGTCGATTATTTTGTGGATAAAAGACTCCGTGGGAACACAAATTGTTGATAACCAGATCGCTCGAAACAGCTATGGAGAGGGATCAAAACAGGTCTTGTTGGTAGCAGAGGATGCGGAGGCATGTTATGAGGTTCCTGTCACATTGTCAGAGAGGTGTTATTCGGATGAAGAACTGACAAAAATGTCAAAGGAGGCATTGTCAATACTTGAGACAAAGATCTTAGGACAAAACAAGAGTTTTGATCAGATCTCATATGATATGTGCCTGTTAGACAGCGTGGATGGTTATCCGTTTGTGGTGGAATGGCACACGGATGATACCTATATGGAGGATACTGGAAGGCTTGTGCAGGATACACTTGCATCACCGGTACTGATGGAGCTGACTGCGGTATTATCTTGTGGGAGTTTTGAGGTAGAGTATGACATGAGTGTCAGAGTCTATAGCAAAACAATACAGCCCAGTCTGTCAGAGCGCCTTTTTGCAAAGGTTTCTAATCAGGAAGAAATAAGTCGTTCACAGCAGAATATGACACTTCCGTCAGAAATGGAGAGCAAAAAACTTGAGTGGCGTTACAAAAGACGCTATAGGGGACTGTTGATTTTGGCAGTAACACCAGTCCTTGCACTGGGTGTCTATTATGGAAAGGACAGGGATTTACATAAGCAGGTGCAGCATAGAGAGGAGCAGATGCGCATGGATTACCCTGAGATTGTCAGTGCACTTGCACTGCTCATCGGCGCTGGTATGACGGTGCCTAACGCGTGGAACAAGATTGCGAAGGATTACAGAAAACGGCGGGAGGAAGGGGACGGGAAACGCTATGCTTACGAGGAAATGCTGCTTGCAGTTTATGAGATGGAGAGCGGTACAACACAGACAATGGCATATGAGCATTTTGGCCGACGATGCCGTATACCAAGTTATAGCAAGCTGTCTACTTTGCTGTCGCAGAATATCAGAAAGGGTGCTGTTAACCTGCCGCTTTTGTTGAAAGAGGAGGCGTCTAATGCTTTTGAGGAACGAAAACATTCGGCGAGAAAGCAGGGGGAACAGGCAGGTACAAAACTGCTGATTCCCATGATGATGCTTCTGGGAATTACAATGATTACAATTATGGTGCCAGCGTTTCAGACTTATTTTTGATGATAAGAAGAACTATTAAGAACATTTCATTATAGAAAAGGAGATTATTATGAGAAATTTTAAAAGCTTTTTGAAGGAAGAAGAAGGTATGGGAACAGTAGAAATCGTGCTGATTATTGTGGTGCTGGTCGCGCTGGTAGCAATCTTTAAGGATAGTATCAAGTCCCTTGTCGAAAAGATTCTCAAAAAGGTGACAGATAATGCAAACAAAATATAGTGCCTATTTGACTATTTACTTATCCCTCATTTTTGGTATCGTCCTTTCGCTGCTCTTCGTCTTTGTCGAAGGCGCGGCGATTGGCGCCGTGAGGGCGCAGGCGGAACTTGTAGCAGACCTGGGACTGGACTCCGTATTTGCAGAATATCATCGAGAACTTTTAGAACAGTATGAACTGTTTTATGTAGATTCTTCTTATGGTGGGGTAAATGGCGGCATAGGAATGGTTGAAAAACATCTGTCGGACTATATGGAATATAATCTAAATCCTGAAAAGGATCTGCATCTTCTGGGTCAAACAACACTGTTAAAACTCATCAATCCTTATCTTGAGATCGCAGAAGTTTCCTGTGCGAGCGATGATAATTGCATGGTCTGGAAAGCACAGGCGGTCAATTATATGAAGGCAGTCTATGGAGGTGATCTTGCTGCGAGAGTTCGAGAACAGATGGATATTGTTCAGTCAAATGGTCTGGATGAGAAGGATGTAGCGGGTGCGTTAAAAGCCCAGAAGCAGGAATTTGAGGAAACGCTGCTAGAGAAGGGCATTGTGGAGTACGGTGCTGAGAGCGAGGAGGGATATTCTTATCAGAAAGTCTCAGGCATGTTTGATAAGATCATTGGAGAAGGGATTCTAGCGCTGGTAATGCCTGAACATGCTTCTATATCAGGAGCAGTGATGGAGGGAGGACCCTATTTTTCAGTGCGCAAAAAAAATGGAAACATAAATCGGGGGATCGGACTGCACGAGGGTGCAGACAGACCGGATGGTCTTGCAGATGAGTTGATTTATGGGGCGTATTTGATGAAAATGTGCGGAAATTACAGGGCACCAAAGAATGAGGGACTGTTAAAATATCAGACGGAGTACATTTTGTGTGGTTATAAGAGTGATACAGAAAATCTAAGAGGGTTTGTGGAGCGGTTATTTGCACTGCGGGCGGCAGCAAATTTTATTGCAATTTCCGGGGATCATGCTAAGAGGTCAGAGGTAGAGCTTGTCTCAGCGGTTCTGTGTACACTGCTGACGGTGCCGGAACTCACAGATTTGCTCACAGAGATTATTCTTGGCATGTGGGCATTTGCAGAGTCTGTGATTGATGTGCGCCAACTGCTTGATGGCGGCAGAATTGCGCTTATCAAGAATTCAGGTGATTGGAGTACAAGTTTATCGGGACTTTTGAAAGGGAATTTATCCGGGGGCAGCAATCATGCGTCAGGTTTGTCTTATCAGGATTATCTGAGCATTTTTTTGGGATTGATGAACAGGGATACGAAAGTGGCGCGTAGTCTTGATATAGTGGAGATGGACTTAAGGAAGACGGACGGCAATGAGCATTTTAGAATAGACAGATGTATGGATTATATTAAGGTTCATTTTGGATTTGAAGATGCTGGCGGTCATGAATTTGTCTTTTCGAGAAAAATGTGTTATGCCAGTGAGTCATTTTGAGATAAAAGGGGAGTAGGAGGATGTTCTTTTGGATGTGGAATAAGAGACAACAGCGGATAAAAAAGTATTGGAAGGGAGGTGTCTTGCTCTCCAGAATGCAGGGTATACGGTTTCTGGTTCATGCATTGAAAAGAATGTCCTCCTGCTCCTCTGCTGTAACGCGAAAGACGAATAAGGCAAGTATGACCGTGGAGGCGTGTCTGGTGCTGCCGCTGTTTTTATTTGCGTTTCTGAATATGATCTCCATTGTGGAAATTTATCGGCTGCAAGGAAATATGAGTGCTGCGATGCATGACACGGCAAAACAGATGGCAGTGTATGGATATGAATATCGCAAGATTGGAGGCGGGTCGGCAGGAAAGGCGGAGTCATTAGGTCTGACATACATCTATGCAGCAGGTAAAGTGCGCTCAAAACTTGGAACAGCGTATCTGAATAATGCGCCACTTGCAGGAGGCGCATCCAAGATCTCCTGGCTGCGATCTTCTGTGATGCAGGATGAGGACTGTATTGATCTGGTCGCACAATACCCGGTAAAACCTCCGGCAGCAGTGGTTGGATGGCGGCAGCGCTATATGTACAATCGAATACGGACAAGAGCATGGACAGGTTATGACAATGCAGGAAACAATCACAACAATGCAGATGAGGAAAAGATCGTATATATTACACCGGAAGGGACTGTGTATCATTGTTCCCGCGGATGTAGTTACTTAAAACTCTCAATTACCGCGGTGGATCAAAGTCTTCTGGAGACACAGAGAAATCAGGATGGTGAAAAGTATTATCCCTGCGGAGAGTGTGGGAAATCTGGAAAAAGTGTTGTCTATATCACAGGATATGGTAATCGGTACCATACAACACTTGGATGCAGCGGACTAAAGAGAACCGTCATGGCTGTTCCGATCTCTGAGGCAGGGGGCAGAGGGGCTTGCAGCAAATGCGGTTAAATTTGCCGAACATGATGAATACTAAAATAGAATGGGAGAAATAGAATGATAAATGCGATAATATACAGAGTGATAGTGATCGGAATAGGGTTCTTGCTCTTTGCGGCAGGAATGATGGATATAAAAAACAAACAGATTAGCAGGAGGATGATTGTTGTATTGCTTCTGGCATGTTGTGCTATACTGCCATTTCGAAGATATTTTCATATTTTGGATATGTTGGGAGGAATGGCAGTAGGACTTTGTATAATTGGATTGGCGGTGATATCTAAAGAGCAGATTGGAAAGGGTGATGGAATGGTGATTGCCGCAGTTGGAATTGCATTTGGTGCGCGCAGATGCTTTCTCGTGCTTTCCACAGCATCCTTTATTATGTGTATGATTGCAATTGGAGTCTTGCTGCTAAAAAAGGGGACAAAGCAGACAAGGCTTCCGTTTCTGCCAGCAGTGTTTGCGGGGTATCTCTTATGTGTTGTATTGTGAGGAGCTTTTCAGCAGGCCGACTGGAATCTGTGGAGCGGGAAGTTCTTAATTGTTGTACTGTGAGAAGACAATATGAGGCGGCATATTTTACGGTGGAAGCCTCTCTGATTCTGCCTATGGTAATGCTCTTTACGGTGATGATGATCTTTCTGGGATTTTACAGTTATGACAGGTGTGTCATGGAACACAGCGCATATGAAGCGGCGCTTAGAGGGACAAGCAGTCATTTTAAGACTGCGCAGGAAGCGGAAGCTGCCGCGCGCACTGCTGCTTCCAGGCTGGTTGAGGAAAAACTTTTTGCAATACATGATTTTCAGTATAATGTATCTGTAGATGCAGGAAGTGTGACCGTGACTTATCATTGTATTGTCAATATGCCCTTTGTCACATGGATGTGCGAATATGTGCCTGGAATGGATATGACACTGGATATCAAAAAGAGTGCCAGGCGTCTGAAACCTGTAAGGACAATCCGTGACTGCCGTATTTTAAATGAGTTGATTGCACCTTGAGAACTGAATAAAGATTTGTACTTTGTGCATTTTTTCAAGGTAAAATAGAAGCCGCTATGATGGAGATATGGAAAAAGAAATGGAGGTTTGGCATGAAAGACACAATGCCTGAGATCAGCTTCGAGAGGAGTATGAATCATAATTATATGATTTTGAGCAAATGCAGTTATTTTGGAAATGACGATGGCGGCAGTATGGACTATCGCACAAAAATGCTGTTAGAAAACCATATACCGGGGCTGTTGCCAGTCACGCACAGGCGGATCAATGGGGAGTGCCGGTATTATTATGAAATTAATTCACTACAGTCCCTTGACAGACTTTATGATAAGAGTGAGATACAGTATGATGCGCTAAAACGGCTGCTGTCTGGCTGTGTGCGACTTTTTGACAGGTTGGAGGAATATCTGCTGGACGGGACACAGATTATCGTAAAGTCAGACTTGATCTATATTGATGTGGAGAAGATGGAACCGTACTTTGTCTGTTATCCTGATTATGAGGGAGATGTAAGGTTGTCCTTCATGGAATTTATTGATGAGCTGCTCACAAAGATTGACCATACAGATGAGCGGGCGGTAATGCTTGGTTATCAGATTTATCGCTATACCAGAAATCCCAATTATGTTATCAGTGAGATTGGCAGGATGATAGAGCATGTGATTGTGGACATGCTGCACAGGGAGGGGGGAGCGGGGCAGCAGGATTTGTATGTGGCAGACAATGTTGTATCAAGGGAATGGGAAAATGGCAGGGAAGGAAGTTTCGGGAATCCTCATATAGAGGAGAAATGTATAAAAGGAAGTGACATGACAGCGCATGTTACAGATGCGTATGATTATAATGCATTATATGATGCACAAAAGGATGAAATATCTGATCAGACAACACAGGCTAAAACAAAAAATATAGGGGATCTGATCGGCGGAATTTTCTGTATCTTTGTATCACTCTGTGCAGGTGCGATCATTCTAGGCGCGCGACTGCTGCATTCGATACAATTAAGCGGCAATAATGAGCTGTACCTATGCGGGGCAATGAGTATGGCAGTTGTTGCAGCAATCCTGTTTTTCTCTTGTTATCTCAAAAAAAGACGACATAGTCAGGAGATGGATCTGTATAATGAGGACGACGACAACGGAGATCTTCAGTTTTATACTGCTGCTGGACATGATGGAGATATATGGAAATATCATGATAACAGTTTAGGGACAGCAGGTGGTATGCACGCGGAAAGTGTGTGTGAAAATCCAATAGATTCCTTTGATATTAGAGGGACGATATGCGATAATGCGAAAGATCGGCAGGATGCTGGACAACATAATCGTAAGAGCTATGGAAGTGCAATTGAGAATTGGAACTATGAGATGCAGCATGTAAAAAATACAGACAATAATGTAAGATCCTCCAAGCAGAATGAGACGGTGTACTTAGGAGACAGCATTGTGGAAGAGCGGATGCTGTGTGGACGCATAAACGGCAGGGAAGTAAATATCTCGTTGGACAGGCTGCCAATGACTGTGGGAAAACTAGCCAATATGGTAGATTTTGTAATAAATGACACTGCTGTCAGCAAAATGCATGCGCGCTTTGAGGAGCACGACGGCAGGATTTATCTCTGCGATTTAAATTCGACAAACGGAACGGTATGCAATGGTGTACTTCTGGGCGTCAATCAGTCCGTGGCGCTGGAGCCGGGGGACCGGCTCCGGTTTGGAAGGACTTGTTTTACATACTGTTAAGTAATTAAATCCCGCCACCACCACAGAAGAGATTTTGAGGCTATCGTAAAATGAATCTTGCGCTGGCCGCCATAGTTTGTGCCCATTCCACGCAGTATAACAGATGCTTTGCCTTTTTTGATATTGTTTGCGTAGCTGTGCTCATCAATGGTATAGTCTATACCATAAGTAAGTTCCTTGCCATCATGTGTAAGTTGAAGATCTTCCGGTGTCAATGTCACCTCTTTGCCATTTTGATAGATCTTAGTACGAACTTTAAGCTTAGCTGATGAGATATTGGCAGCAATGATACGATAGGTTGTGGACAGAGAGGCATTGCCATCTCCTGCGTATGCACCTGTGCCTTTCACTGTGGCACGTATCCAAGTATTTGCATGAATAATGTCACTTTTGTTGACAGGTTCCCCTGCTTTTCTGGTAAGCAGTGTGTCGTTTGTGGTTAATATTTCTGTGTCATTCACATACGTATAAATGACATTCTTGTCATAATCTTTGCCTGCTGTCAGTTTTTTGCCATTCGCATCAGTGATGGTCAAAGCCGTTTTGTAGTTACCGGCCTTCTTTTTATAGGTGAGATCTTTGGCAGTCATGGTAAGTTTTTTATTTGTGTCAGACATTGCACCGTCTGTGATACGCCAGCTGCCCGTCAGTGTTCCTTTGAAACTGCCTTTTCCCTTGATTGTTATCTTGGGAAGCTTATTGACAGGCGTGTCATCAGTAGTTACAGCAGTGATGTTTTTGTAGGAAACTGTATAATCTCTGCCTGGCATCAACGCCATTCCTTTATAATATAGTGAGATCTGAGGCTTCGCACCTCCTTTCATGTAGGGGGAGGTAATCTGCGATAGATCTGTCACAGTGACAGGTTTGGATGCAGTGTGCTCTGTGGTATATGTCATCGTTATATCTGTATCTGGAGCGTTGTTTCCATTTGAAATATCACGGGCAGTTATTTTGTACGTTTTTTTCAATTCTCCGCTGTACCTGTTGATGCCTTTTATTATTATGGTTGCAGTTCCTGCTTTGGCTGTATTTTTGTAGGATATGAGATAATCACCGGTTATGCCGTTATCCTTGCTTTCTTGCAATATTGTATTATTGAGCGTTAATATCAAATTATTCTGTAGGACATCTGATTCATTTCCCGTGTAGGTTTTGGCAGTAATGCCGTCAACGGATGCTTTGTTGATCTTTTGTCCGACAATCTTGTAAGTAATCTTTTTGGAACCTGCATAGGCGCTTCCCTCGACTGCGGTGATGGTGGCAGTGGCAGTTCCGATCGCTTTATTATTGTAGTAGGAGACAGTATAATCGCCTGTTTTGCCGCCGTCGGTGCTCTGTGCCAAAGGTTTATTTTTGTAGGTTACATGCAGTTTTTCCGGTATGATTCCAGTGGTATTGACAAGCTCATTTTGGTAAGCCTGGTCAGGTATTTGGGACACAGATACTTTGCTGAGCATTATTTTTTGGCTGATTGTCACATTTACAGTGCGCGTGCCGCTATAATTATTTAGTCCTTTGATGACAATGGGATAGACACCAGCTTTTTTGTATGCACCAGCTTTTATATATGGGTAACTGAGCGTGTAGTCCGTCTTGTTGACCAGTTTTTTTCCGTTGCGGTATACAGCGGGAGAGGTTTTTTGGACCTTGCCGTTGTATGACACGGTAATATTGTCCGCAGAGATGTCATGGTCATTGAGAGACTTTGGCAGGATATTGAAGGAGACAGATTCTGTTCCTGAATAATTGCCTTTGCCTTTCACTGTGATGGTAGGTGTTTTTTTGGCGGACGTATTGACATTTTTGTTATTTTTGTATGAAACGGTGTAGTCCTGACCCTGAACAAGCTCGATGAGTTCTGTGCTTCCGTCATGGTATGCAATACTGTCATATACCTGAACCTGTGGTTTTATGGATTTGCCTGTGTAGGTCTGATCACCGATTGGAATGACATAGAAGCCCTTTCCCTGCTGTTCAAAGTAGGGATACAACACAATCTCATTTTGATTGATATAAGTGTCTTTGTCAAAATGTGTTCCCTGACCATTTTTGCCTGTAAACCATCCAATAAACAATTTATCCTCAGTACTTTCCATCACGGGAAAACTGTCGGAGGGGATGGTGGTTCCCATCGCTGTCTGTATTTTTTTTAATGCATGTGTGTAATCAGCGGACATAAAAGTCACACTGCTTTCTTCTACATGAATGTCGTAGCTTGCTGAAAACTGATTCAGGACCGCGGTGATGGTGGTAGTCCCTGCTGTCTGTGCTGTGACTTTTCCGCCGTTTACGCTTGCTACCAAGGGATTTGAGCTGGACCATGTGATATGGACATCATCGGTTGTATCTTTTGGCTGATAGTCTGCGGTCAGAGTCAGGTTCTGACCTGTGTATAGTGTTGCGGCGGATGTGTCGGTGTCTGAATTTAAGTTTTTGAGTTGAAAACTGTACAAAGGTGCTTCGACGATTACCTTGCAGCGCGCAGTCTTGCCGTTTAGAGACTGCGCAGTGATGGTGGCTTCTCCGCCGTCACGGGCTGTGACAACCGCTCTGTGTGTGGTTTGATCCGGTTTGACTG
The DNA here is from genome assembly GCA_009774345.1 of Lachnospiraceae bacterium. Taxonomy (GTDB): domain Bacteria; phylum Bacillota; class Clostridia; order Lachnospirales; family Lachnospiraceae; genus COE1. The sequence continues at coordinate 13,246 of VSNR01000036.1, forward strand.
ATACAATGTTGGGGTTTGACGAAGTCCATGTGATGGTCTTGTCATCTGTTGTGTCTGCCGGTTCAATTTTTACAGATAAAGTTGCGGTGGCGCTGAAACCAGATTCTGGAATGTTTTCAATCGCATCAGGTCTGTATAGATGCAGGCTGGTCTTGTCCAGAGAAATACTTTTGATGGCTTTCTCTCCGGGCATATTCTGATAGACAGGAATCTTAAATACAAAGCCAGAGTTCAAACTTCCTGTGCCTGCATACATTCTTTTGATGGAGGAAGCTTCACTTGTCGGTGCCTGAATATTCTGCATATATTGATGGTTGTAAAGTCCGTGGGGGCTGTTGGTATCCACATTAAATTTTTGAAGGTATACAGTATCTTGTCCTTTTAAGATATAGTTGTTACCAATCGTAGCAGAGCCGCCATCAAGTGACTTGTAGCGTGTATTCCAGCCTTTTTGTTTGGCATAGGTGAGTCCTTTCTGGATTTTTTCTGCCGTGGATGCACCATTTACGCCTACATTGAAATAATTGTAATAGCCTTCAAAACCTTTATAAGTGCCTGAAATCAGCCCTGAGTTTCCGCTTCCCTGTTCCTGATAGACACGGGAGGCGAGATGGATGGGGCTGAGCTTTCGGTTTTTTCCAATCTCATAAAAAGCCTGCGCATAAGTTCTGCCTGCCGTGTCACTGGGGATTTTTCCCTTCATAAAGGTATTGTTCAGGAAGGACTGAATGGCAGAGACCGTGTGGTAGGTACTGTTGAAAGTTAACTGTTCAAATTGAAAAATCGAAGTTTCCGTCAGAAAGTTAACGGGATTCATATAGTACGCTACAGCGGGTTTGGTGGCATAGTACCATCCGCTCTCGGTCGGACAGGGATTGCCCACCCAGCCTTTTGCAGCGTTGCTTGACGTATTTTGAATTAAGTTCTTAGTGCCTGTCTCGTTTGAGACAGCAGTGTCGAAGTCCAGCCCGGTGCGCATTGGCACAAAAGTCCATGCGGGATGCTGCTCTTTCAGTGCACGCAGGTTTTCCTGATAAATGCCAGGAAATGCACTGATATCAGAGTAGTCTGCGCGCCCTGTGGCGTCTGTGTAGGCAGTGATGCCGTAGGTGGTGCTTTCAGGAAAGAGTGCTGAGAGATATTCTTGTTCCCATGCAATCCAGTCTTCATCTGCATAAGCAAGGTAGTAGGCTTCAATGTAGCCTGTCTGCTCTGCGCCGTTTAGCCAGAAACGCACCTGATACCAGACTTCTTCGTCCAGAATTTCAATATTCTGTATATAGAGTGTGTGACCGCTCTCAATGGTGGCAGCAGGGTTTTCATAGGATCCCGCTTCCTGCTGTACTTGATAACGGTCTGTGTGGTAGAGCAGTGCCATCAGTGGTTTTTCCCGCAGCAGCGCCTGAAAAGCTGCGATGGCGTCCGTGACAGACTGCTCGTAATCGGATTCTGTTGTCTCAGATTCCAGCGTTTCAGATTCCAGCGTTTCAGATTCCGTGCTTTCGGACTCTGTGAATTCAGGTTCTGTGGATTCGGACTCCGTGGATTCAGACTCCGTGCTTTCGGACTCTGTTGATTCAGGTTCTGTGGATTCGGACTCCGTAGATTCAGACTCCGTGTTTTCGGACTCTGTTGATTCAAGTTCTGTGGATTCGGACTCCGTGCTTTTGGATTCCGTGGATTCAGACTCCGCAGAGATATCAGACGCAATGTCTTTGGATTCCGTGTATTCGGAGTCTACCGAGGGAGCAGAATCAATCGTTTTGGATTCTGCCAGAGAAATGATGGCAGGGCTGCTGATCAGGATCACAGCACATAGGAATAAAGCAATCCACGGATTCGTTTTATGAAACATATAAATTCTCCTTTTTATAAATTTTT
>VSNR01000036.1:15136-27202 GCA_009774345.1 Lachnospiraceae bacterium
TTTTTTTTTGTCAAATAATTTTCTTGGTAAATGATTTTCTAAAAGGATCGGTCTGAATGGATTGTTTTCGTGAAATATACAAAGCTGTAGGAACATAACCGATGCATCTTACGTAGAATATTTCTTCGAGGTGAAATTGCGTGTTCTATTCGATTCGAAGAAATAGACAAGACAAGCTAAGCTGCAGCAGCTATTTCGAACAGCATCATTCTAACAAGAGGATGCAGAGATGTCAATTTGATAGTTTTACCATAAATGTTTATTCATAACAGTTCGTTATTGATTATGGTAAAAATTGTTGCAATTTCATACAAAATACAGTATATTTGGGCGTGTTTGAAAAATCATTTTATTTCTGCACAGTTCCTTGGAAATTATGGAAACATTGCGGGCAAAAGCAGAGCCCGTATTTTTGGAGGCGTGATATGACAAAAGATACAGATATGACCGTCGGCAATCCGTTTGTATTAATTGGCACTTTTTCTTTTTCGCTGGTTACAGGCAATTTGTTTCAGCAGCTCTATACGTTTGTAGATACCATCATTATTGGGAAGAAAATAGGCGCATTGGGCATTGCGGCGGTCGGCGGAACAGAGTGGTCGCGGCATCTTCCTTTAGCCTGGCAGCGGCGGCGTATGTTTCACAAAATTATGGAGCCAATAAAATCGTCAGGATTAAACAGGGGGTCCGGGCAAGTGTCATCATGGGCGCAGCGGTTGCTTTGATCTGTTCGGGTTATCGGATGCGAGGCAATATTCTGGGGAGAAATACTGGCATGGTTGTTTGCAGATGGGATTCTTTTTGCCGCGTATAGGTCCAATATGAAAAGGATATTATAAATTTCTTCAATTATTATCCTCACTTGGGAACCAGAAGCCAATGAAAATACTCTAACGTATGAACATGTTCATGGGAGAAGGTGATCAATGGTTGAATACGATAAAAAAAGAGGAATTTGAGCGTCTGGTTATAGAAAATCAGTTTTCAATGTACAGGCTTGCGATGAGTATCTTAAAGAATTCAAATGATGCAGAAGACGCTGTAAGCGAGACTGTTTTAACGGCATATGAGCATTTATCTTCATTAAAGAAAAACGACAGTTTCAAGGCATGGATGATGACAATTCTTGTAAATGTATCAAAAAAAATGCTGCGAAAGAAGAAAAGAGTGGTTTTATATGATGATTTGGGCTTATTTGAAAAATCTACAGATGAAGGCTCTTGTGAAATGTGGGAGGCGGTTTTGACATTAAATGCGAAGTATGCCAAGGTGGTAATTCTGTATTATTATGAAGGTTTCTCTACCAGGGAAATTGCCAGGATTCTGCATATTCCAGAAGGAACAGTAAAGTCCCGGCTAAGCAGAGCGAGAAGTAAACTACAGCAAATAATATGAAATTTGAAGCATTTATTAGTGAGGAGAAAAAATGAAGGAAAATATGGATATGGTTATTCGATCAAAAATTCAGCAGGAACAGATCAAGGTTCCAGATAGTTATTTTAAAAGGATAAATTTGACATTGCAGAATTTACCGGAAAAAACGACCAGATATCACTTAAAGTATGCTGCAGCCGTTGCTGCAGGCTTATGCCTGATGATATCAGGAACGGTTTATGCCGCTGCAAATTATGTTCAGCAGCGTATGCTTTCTATGGATGAAACGGAAAAGAAAGAAATGATAGATTATACAATACATTCTGTAAAAGATATTGATACTTATTCCAGGGAACTTACAGCGGTTGAAAAAGAGAGAATGGAAACGCTGCTATATGAATATCAGGTTCAGGGAAAATTTCCTGAAAATGGATTGGAAATTGTGGATGATGGGAAAATGATTTCATCAGATACCGTCGCTTTTCTTACAGAAGATAGTATGTTTGTTTTGCCGGAAAGAACATTGACAGACGAAGAATTATTACAGATAATAGATTTTTATTTTAAAAGAGACTACAGCCTGATGACAAGTAGAGAAGATCTGCCGAAGGAGGTTCTTTCTGTAGAGGAGGCAGTTGGAGAAAATGCCGTGGAACAGATGAAAACGATGCTTCACATCCTATATCAAATCGAAACCGACAATCTGGAAATATCTTTGGAAGCTGACATAAATGGCGTGGTATATCGGATAGAAGCAGGGAGTTCAGGGCAGGTAAACTATCGGGCACTGTATGATTTGGCTTCTGGACGTATTGTTGAGATTGGATCTGTCTGCAGTATGGATGTAGCACCAGAGAAGAGAGAGCCTGACAACGAGCATTTTACTGAGGTCGGAGAGGGATTGGCAGAGACAATCAATAGACTGGAGTCTAATGCTGCAATCAGGGAAATTTACTGTGATTACAATGTGACGGAAGATGCAATGCTGGCAAGAGAGACCGTGAGTTATCTATACCGGCTCGAGGATGATACGTGCTATGTTGTTCAATATAATATTGCTGCAGATGCGGTAACGGATGTACTTATTGTATCTTATCAGGAATATCATCAGATCCTGGACAGGAATGCAGCAAAACGGGCAGAAAGAGGGATTGAAAGGATTCGGCTGACAATATCATTCTCTGATGTGCCAAAAAAATCTTGATTTTGAAGCCTTTCTGTGCTATTATCATACAAGAAAATAAAATAGGAAGTCTTCAGGGCAGGGTGCGATTCCCTACCGGTGGTACAGCCCACGAGCCGGCGCTGATTTGTCAGCGGGCATGATTCGGTGAAAATCCGAAGCCGACAGTATAGTCTGGATGGAAGAAGATGAGGAGAAGGATGCAAAATAATTAGAACGTACATTTTATATCATTGTATCTGAATCTATATTGATCTATATTGCCAAAAGCTCTGAGTGACGTGTCATTCGGAGTTTTTTTTGCACACGGACGCGGAAAGGAAATATGCAGCTAAGGCTGCCCGCGTCCGGCGCGCGAGTAGGGGAAGATGGCTCTTCCCTGCTCGATTGCACACGGGCACCCAGATGAAATTTGTCAGCAGAAGCGGCGCATGGGGTGCGGCGAGTAAGTTTTTTTGGAGGTGATGATATGAATGACAGGGCATATATGCGTCTGGCATTGCAGCTTGCTGAGAAAGGATGCGGATGGACTTCGCCAAATCCTATGGTGGGCGCTGTCATTGTAAAGAATGAGAGAATTATCGGGCAGGGATGGCATGAGAGATATGGTTGTCCGCACGCGGAGCGCAATGCGCTTGCTGCCTGTATGGAGCCGCCCGAGGGCGCAGTGATGTATGTCACCTTGGAGCCGTGCTGCCATTATGGGAAACAGCCTCCTTGTACAGATGCCATCATCGCATCTGGAATTTGCCGGGTGGTTGTCGGTTCGGCAGACCCCAATCCGCTTGTTGCTGGAAAAGGAATTGAGCTCCTGCGGGCGCATGGCATTGAGGTGACAGAGGATGTACTGCGCGAAGAATGTGACCAGTTGAATGAGGTATTTTTTCATTATATACAGACAAAGCGCCCTTTTGTTGTCATGAAATATGCGATGACAATGGACGGAAAGATTGCTGCTGCTACAGGCGCTTCGAAGTGGATTACAGGGGAGGAGGCGCGCAGCCATGTCCAGAGGCAGCGCCACCGCTATACGGCAATCATGGCAGGGGTGGGAACCATACTGGCAGATGACCCGATGCTTACCTGTAGACTGCCAGACTGCAAAAGTCCTGTGCGCATAATCTGTGACACCAGACTGTGCACACCGCTCACAGCCAAGGTCGTAGCAGACGCCAGACAGGTACCGACAATCATTGCGACATGCTGTGAGGTTCGGGACAGACAGCTTGCCTATGAAAATGCAGGATGCAGGATTCTGGTCGTGGAGGAAAAGGAGGGGCATGTAGATTTGCAGCAGCTGATGGCGCGGCTGGGAGAGGAGCAGATTGACAGCATACTGCTTGAGGGCGGCGGCACGCTCAATTGGGCGGCGCTTCAAAGCGGGATTGTACAGAAGGTACAGGCATATATCGCGCCGAAACTATTTGGCGGGGAAACTGCCAAAACGCCGGTTGAGGGAGTGGGCGTACCTGCGCCGGCAGATGCTTTTTATCTGAAAAACAGCACAGTCACCAGACTAGGGGACGATTTTCTAATTGAGAGTGAGGTGGCAAAAGATGTTTACCGGAATCATTGAGGAGATTGGAACTGTGGCAATGATACAGAGAGGGCAGTATTCTGCAGTGCTGAAAATCCAAGCAAAAACTGTCTTAGAGGGCACAAGGATTGGTGACAGCATTGCGGTAAATGGCGTTTGCCTTACTGTTACAGAACTTTTTCCTGACAGTTTTAAGGCGGATGTCATGCATGAGACGTTAGACCGCTCTGCGCTGGCGGACATGGGGAGTGGAAGCCGTGTGAATCTGGAGCGGGCGATGCCGGCAGACGGACGCTTTGGCGGGCATATCGTCGCAGGGCATGTTGACGGTGTTGGCAAAATCACACGCATTCGGCGCGATGATACCGCAGTGTGGTATACGGTTGAGGCAGGGGAAGCGGTTTTGCGCTATATCGTGGAGAAGGGTTCTGTCGCACTAGATGGCATCAGCCTTACAGTGGCAGATGTCACCCACAATAACTTTTCGATCTCTGCAATACCGCATACGGTGCGCCAGACCGTCCTACAGGAACGCAGGGAAGGCGATCTGGTCAATGTGGAGACAGATATAGTTGGAAAGTATATTGAAAAACTGATGTGCACAACACCGCCAAAGAAGAGTGTGATCACAAGAGAGTTTTTATCAGAGCATGGATTTTATACTGACGGTCGAAAAGACTGACCGTCAGTATAATGTGATGCACACAGCCGCATAGGGAAATATGCCGCTTCGCGGCTGCGGCTGGCGCGATACTCACGGCAGATCTTATCTGTCGTGAGTATAATTAAGGATGGGAGGGTAAAAAATGGCACAGTTTAACACAGTGGAGGAGGCACTTGCCGCACTTAGGGACGGCAGGATTATCATGGTGACAGATGACCCGGACCGGGAAAATGAAGGGGATTTTATCTGCGCGGCAGAGCATGCCACCACGGAGAATATTAATTTTATGGCGACTTACGGCAAAGGGCTGATCTGTATGCCGATGTCTGAGGAGTATGTGCAGAAGCTAAAAATTCCCCAGATGGTGCAGTACAATACGGACAATCATGAGACAGCATTTACCGTTTCAATCGACCATGTGACAACCACGACGGGCATTTCAGCCGCCGAGCGGTCTGTCACCGCGATGAAGTGCGTGGCGGAGGATGCGAAGCCTGAAGATTTCCGCAGACCGGGTCATATGTTCCCGCTGCTGGCGAAGCGAAACGGCGTTTTGGAGCGAAACGGCCACACAGAAGCGACAGTCGATTTGTGCCGTCTGGCGGGTTTAAAGGAGTGCGGCTTATGCTGTGAGATTATGCGCGAGGATGGAACGATGATGCGCACGCCGGAATTGACGGCGCTTGCAAGACAGTGGGATATGCCCTTTATCACAATACGGGATTTGCAGGACTACCGCAAATGTCATGAGAAGCTGGTAGACCGTCAGGCAGTTGTCAAGATGCCCACAAAATATGGTGATTTCAGGGCATACGGTTTTGTGAACCGGCTCAATGGAGAGCATCATGTCGCCTTGGTCAAAGGAGAGGTTGGCGATGGCAAGGAGGTCTTGTGCCGCGTGCATTCTGAGTGTCTGACAGGAGATACCTTTGGTTCGCTGCGCTGTGACTGCGGGCAGCAGTTTGCCGCCGCCATGACACAGATCGAGCGGGAAGGACGGGGCATTTTGCTCTACATGCGGCAGGAGGGGCGGGGCATCGGGCTGATCAACAAGCTGCGCGCCTATGAACTGCAAGAGCAGGGCATGGATACGTTAGAGGCAAATCTGGCATTGGGTTTTGCAGGGGATGAGCGGGAATATTATATCGGTGCACAGATTCTGCGGGAGCTTGGGGTGCAGAGCATCCGCCTGCTGACCAACAACCCAGATAAAGTATATCAGTTGTCAGGATTTGGATTGGAGATTACAGAGCGTGTGCCAATCCAGATGGACGCCACAGAGCATGATTTATTTTATCTGAAGACCAAACAGAAACGCATGGGACATATGTTGCAGTATTAAAATTTGTTTATACTGGCGGTCGAAAAGACTGACCACCAGTATAAAATGATACACACAGCCGCATAAGGAAATATGCCGCTTCGCGGCTGCGGCTGGCGCGATACTCACGGCAGATCTTATCTGTCGTGAGTATAATAAAGAAAGGAATAGGACATGAAAACATTTGAGGGAAAGTTAGTATCAAACGAGATAAAAATTGGCATTGTGGCAGCGCGTTTTAATGAATTTATCACATCAAAGCTGCTTGGCGGCGCGATGGACGGGCTTATAAGACATGACGTGCGTGAGGAGGACATTCATGTGGCATGGGTTCCGGGGGCTTTTGAGATTCCGCTGATCGCCTCCAAGATGGCAAAGAGCGGGAAATACGATGCAGTGATCTGTCTGGGGGCAGTCATCCGCGGTTCAACCAGCCATTATGATTATGTGTGCAATGAAGTTTCCAAGGGAATCGCTGCGGTGTCTCTCGAGAGTGGTATTCCTGTCATGTTTGGCGTGCTTACCACAGAGAATATTGAGCAGGCGATTGAGCGTGCAGGCACGAAGGCTGGAAACAAGGGCTATGACTGTGCAGTGGGTGCGATAGAGATGGTGAATCTGATTCGCGAGATCGAGCGGTAAAACAGACGAAAAGAAAATATGGAGGATCATGTTGAATATAAAATTACTGGATCCATATGTGGTAAGTCTATTGAAAAAGGGAGGATGGAGTGAGAATAGATATTGTGATGTGAAGTATTGGATAGACAAATTAACCATTGAAGGTTATGTCTGTTTTGATTATGCTTTAGATATCTTAGAAAATTTAGGAGGACTTACATATAATGTAAAAGATGACTGTAATCATAAGGGTGCACAATTCGATTTTAATCCTTATTTTGCAGCAAATGGTGAATTTGATCGACTTGAGGATTTTGAATTACTGGCAAAAGAAGGGTTATTTCCAATTGGCAGCATGTGTGCAGCAATTGTGTATGCAGGCAGAAGCAAAAATATATATTGGGGTAGTATGAATCGTTTGTATTGGGCAGGGACAAATATAGAAGATTATTTAAATAAACTATTTGATAAAGAGTTTGAATCACAAGAGATTGATGTATAGTATGCGAAATCAGAATGAACAACTGAATGCCGCACTGATATCTGATGAAAAGGATATGTGTAAAAAATGGCATAAAGCTGCTGCAAAAGCAAAATCCATAGAGGAATTTGAACAGGCTGTAGGATTGGTGCAGGTATAATGCTTGAGGGCTGCCATGAAGCTATCATAAGCCCGGAGGACTGGGAGAAGGTGCAGGTACTCATTGACCGCCGCCCTCCTATTATGGAGGGGACCGCCTGCCCCTCCTGCAACCTGCTCCATGGCATTATCTTCTGTGTAACCTGCTTCTTTTGGATTTAACTGTGAATACACAATAATTTTGCAAAATTATTCACCTGTGATTATTACAATTTTCACAGCTTGAGTTGGATGTTCTTCATCGTCAAGTGTCCCCCGGTAACTGATCTCCGCTTTATCGCCCACCGCTATCGTGGAACCTCCTTTTGCCTCATGGGCACTTTCTGTGGAATACCCTTCTAATATCGGGGTATTTTCCGTGAAAAAATAATAGAGCATATCGTCCTCTGGAGTTCTGAGTGTAAGGATGTTTTCTTCGTACTTTTCAACAATTCCTGCTATGGGATCGCCCGCTGGGATTTCTTCGACTGGAATTTCTTCGAGTTCCGAAGTAGTTTTTCCGGTTTCTTCTGTAATCTCCGGCTTGGACGATTCTATAGTCTTTGCATCTACGGTTTTTATATCCGCTACTTCTTCCTGAACCGTTTCCTTCGGGGAATCCTTCTCTTTTGGTTCCGATGAGCATCCGATCATCCCCATAGTTAAAGCTATCATAAACATCAGTATCAATTTCCTTTTCATAATCTTTCCCATCACTTTCTAAAAGAATCGTATTTCCTTGGCATAAAATTTATCATTTTTAAAGCTGCCCTTCATTTCAACAGACATATGTACCTTCAAGTCCTGAAATTCAGCCTTTGTGTCCTCATAGCTTTCTCCATTTCCATCAGTGGTTTTTAAATAAAAACGGGTATCATCTTCCAAAATCACATGAATCAACTGAGAATCAGGGAGATCGGCATTGGAGCTTGGAGAACTGTATGATAAGGAACCGTCATCAAGAATTTTTACTTTCTTTTCGGCAATGAAAAATGAGTTTTCTTCAATCTTCCAGACCTTACCCAGAAAATCCGCATCAACAGCAGCGGCAACATCCGGCGCTAGTACCTGCCATTTACCTGCTGTATTTTCCAAAAGTTCATCTGTGTTTCCATCAATTTCTTTTGGCTGCGCGTTATTTAATTCCTCTAATAATGCTTCGTCTGTCTGTTTTTCTTCTGTTTTAGCAACAGAACCGATACCACATCCTGTAACCATTGTGCTCAATATACATACAGCAGCGAGCAATATCATTACTTTTTTTAGCTTCATAAATACCTCCTTGTTATCATAGAAATAATAGATATTATAATTTGTCTAAATCATTTAAACAACCTATTTGTTGTGAAATGCTTTTTGAGTGTAGCAAACGTCCTTAAACCTCTCTTAACGATCTATTTTTTCGGTCCGGTTAAGGGCGCATAGAAGCAGCCGGATATCAAGCAGCTTAAACTTTAACATATGCTGATAGAATGAGGGGCTCTGCATATGACATTCCCCAAGTAAAGTGATACTATTTTCGAGCGGTTAGGATTTGACAACAGCCTCCATCATGCTGTATACTTCTCATACAAAGAGGTGAGCAGATGGAGGAACAAAGGGTGTCGGACTGGCGCAGCTATTGCGTGACGCTGGTTCTCCTTGTATTCAATATTGTTGGTTATATTTTGTGTACACAAATGGGTGAAGTGGTGTATACTATGGGTAGTATGAATGCAGAGAAGATTATTGCAGGACACGAGTACTACAGGTTTCTGACTTCGATCTTTCTGCATGCAGATATAGAGCATCTTGTCAGCAACATGATCTTTTTGTTTGGATTGGGGCAGATGGTGGAGCAGGTTGTCGGACATGTTTCCTTTGGTATTGTGTACCTGCTGTCTGGTTTTGGCGGAAGTATCTCTTCGGTTTTTTATGCTGTCTGGACAGGAAAAGTGTATCATTCTGTCGGTGCGAGCGGCGCAATTTTTGGCGTGGTCGGCGCACTCTTTGTCCTTGTTATTGTCCGCGAATTAAAAAACAGGTCACACAGACAGGACGCCGTGGAAATTTTAGATCAGGATGGTGTGGAGGTTCCGATTACCTATGAGAGTATCTCGGTACAGAGGCTGATCTTTGCAGTGGTGTATATGATTTACCCCGGTTCATGGGAAGTGGGTGTTGACAATGCAGCCCATGTGGGCGGGTTCATATGTGGAATCGTGGTTATGGCAGTCATCAATATGGTAAATACAGGAGGATACAAAAGGTGAAGATTAATATTTATTATGGAGGCAGAGGGCTGATCGGAGACCCGACATTATATGTGTTAAACAAGATACAGGAGGTGCTGCGCGAGCTTAATGTCAACGTGGAGCGCTATGATCTGTATGAGTTTAAAAATAATATCGTCACATTGCCGCAGACCTTAAAGGATGCGGACGGCGTGATACTGGCAACGACAGTAGAGTGGTATGGCATCGGCGGATATATGCAGCAGTTTCTGGACTCGTGCTGGCTGTATGGGGACAAGGAAAAAATTGCAAATATGTATATGTGCCCGATTGTGATGGCGACGACTTACGGAGAGCACGACGCGACAAAGGTTCTCACAGAGGCGTGGGAGATTTTAGGAGGACGCCCGATTACGGGCATTTGCGGCTATGTGGCGGATGTGTCAGAACTTGAGCAGACACCGGGCTATGCGCGGGTGATTGAGAAGCGCACAGAGGATATGTACCGCTCTATTAATCAAAAGCTGCCGATTTTCCCAAACAGCAATCAGGCAGTCAAGCAGAAGATTACCTTTACGCAGAGTCTGAACCTGACACCGCAGGAGGCAGAGCAGTTGTCAGAGCTTGCAAGCGACGATCTGTATGTACAGAAGCAAAAAGAGGATATACAGGAGCTTGCGAGTATGTTTAAAGACCTGATGAACGTGAGAGAACCAGACAGTACCATGTTTTTGCAGGAGCTCAAGGAGCATTTCTATCCGCAGGCAGGCTTTAGCGCAGTTTATAAGTTCTGTATGCCGGAGGCGCAGCTTCCGCTGATACTCAGCGTAAACGGCACGGAGATGGAGTGCCATTATGGAGATGCGACGTCTTTTGATGTGGAAATGCAGGTGGCGTCCTCGATTATGGAGGATATCGTGCAGGGACGCATGACTTTTCAGAAGGCATTTATGTCCGGGGATATGAAAATGAAGGGCGACTTCAAGGTGCTTCGGATGCTTGACTTGCTATATGTATTTACAGCGCCAAAAGTGTAAGGGAAGATGAAAAAGGAGGACAAAAATATGAGAGATGAGAACTGTATTTTTTGTAAAATAGCAAACGGCGAGATTCCATCGAGAACACTGTATGAGGATGATATGTTTCGGGTAATCTTAGACTTGAGTCCGGCGACGAAGGGGCATGCACTGATTCTGCCAAAAGAGCATTATAAAAATCTGTATGAGATCGAGGAGGGTACCGCGGCAAAAGCGCTTCCGCTTGCAAAAAAAATGGCGACAGTCATGACAGAAAAGCTGGGCTGTGATGGATTTAATGTGATTCAGAACAATAATGAGGTTGCCGGGCAGACGGTATTCCATTTTCATATTCATCTGATTCCCAGATATCAGGAGGATAAGCAGCATCTGGTGATGAAGCCCTGCGGCATGACGGCGGAGGAGCTGGATGCGGTGCGGGACCAGATTGTAGGATAATTTTTGGAGAAGAACCATGCTGGCAGTTTTAAAGATTCGTATGAAGTGGAACAAGGAAAACCGCACCCCAAAGGGTGCTGTCCAGCGGGAGCAGTATTATAAGCCTGTTCAGATCGAGGAGGATGTCTCTCTTGCCGGGAAAGGGATTTTCCTGAAAGAATGTGATTATGAACAAATGGGCAGCCAGATTTGTTCCGATCAGGAGTATGCAGCGCAGCGGAAGCAAGCAGTTTTAAAAAAGAAAAATAAGCCATTTGCCGGACTTGACAGATATGAGGAGCAGAGCGCATATAGAGCAGAACAGGCGCGGCAGAAAAGAAAGGGTACTTTTTATGCTGATATTCTGGCACTGGAAAAAAGGGATCTCCTTCGATGCATCAGCATTATTGAAGAAGGGAACGACTGCTATCGCATTAAATGGTTTGATCAGGGAATTGGGATGCCAAGGCGCCGCGGCGGCAATGAGGATTTCATGAAGCGGGGGGCAAAGCTTGCGGGACAGCCCAACGTGCTCAACGAGACGGCATTTATCTTAAAAAAAGGTGAGTCCGGGCTGTTGAAGTACAATTTTCGGATGCAGTACTTTGACGGGGAGCAGTATTATCTATGTTTTTATGTATATATGGTCAATACAGATGTACTAACGCGGGATGCGTTTCTGCGGAAGTATGATTATGAGTATGAGCAGATGGCGGATTTGTTTTGAAATGTGAAAGCGTATAGTGAGGTATGCGATATGACGATGGCACAGTTTTCGAGAGATGATATTTTACTTTATCAGGGGCGGGAGGAAGGACGAGAAGAAGGCGAGATGATAGGCGAGTTGAGAGGAGAATTAATAGGAGCAATCCGCACCTATCAGAAACTGAACGTGCCGTTTGAAACTGCCAGACAGTACATTATGGAGGAGTTTGACAAGAGTGCGGAGGAAGCGGATGCGTTATTGAGCGCTTACTGGAACAAAAGCAAGTAGAAGAACAAAAAATATAATGTACCCTATAAGGTGGACACGGCAAGAGGAAGGGATTGCTTGAAATGTTGATTACCGCTAGGGGAAAT
>VSNR01000360.1 GCA_009774345.1 Lachnospiraceae bacterium
CATGCTTCGTTATATCGAATTTATCCGAGAAGAATGGTCTGACACCTCTAAGCTGCATGATACATTTCCCGCCGTCCATGACCGCAATCTCGTCCTGCGACATAAGCTCCTTTCCGGTCTTTTGGTAATTAATCCCGTAGGACTGTGACGTACCCCGTGTGTCCGAGGTGTTATAAAGGTCTATCGTTTCCTTCCCTAAAACTTCTGCCAGCTCTTTGAGCGTGGTCTTTTCCTTTCCTCCGAGGAACAGGGTGGTGTCGCAATTCCCTTCAATCGTGTCAGCGTTGTCCTTGTAAATTGCCTTTAGCTGGGACTTTGACTGCAAAATAATAGAAGCTGATATTTCACGGCTACGAATTGTAGCAATCAGCTTCTCAAACTGTGGTATCTGTCCGATATTTGCAAACTCGTCCAACAGCATCCTCACATGAACTGGGAGCCTGCCGTTATAGACATCATCTGCCTTATCACAAAGTAGATTAAAGAGCTGTGAATACATGATTGACACCACGAAATTAAATGTCGAATCTGTATCTGAAATAATGACGAATAAAGCTGTTTTTTTCTCTCCAAGAGTGTCAAGCTCCAGATCGTCATACTCCATAAGGTCACGCAGCTCCTTGATGTCAAATGGTGCTAACCTTGCGCCGCAGCTAATAAGTATGCTTTTCGCCGTTTTGCCCGCCGCCAGTTTGTACTTCTTATATTGGCGGACAGCAAAGTGATTAGGGTCTTTTCCCTCCAGTTCCTCAAACAGCAGGTCAACGGCGTTTTTGAAATTCTCGTCATCTTCCCTTGCTTCGCTTGCGTCAATCATATCAATCAGCATGGCGAAATTCTGTTCTTCCTCCGGGGCTTCGTACCAGATATAGGCGATAAGCGCTGTGTAATACAGCTTTTCGGCTTTCACCCAAAAATCTTCCCCAGATTGCTGCCCTTCCCCTTTGGTATTGACAATAATCGTGTTTACAAGTTTCAGAATGTCCTTTTCACTCCGTAAATAGGCGAAAGGATTGTAGTGCATGGACTTTGCAAAGTTTATGGTATTGAGGACTTTTATCTTATATCCGCCCTTTTTGAGCATCTTTCCGCACTCGATCAGGACAGTGCCTTTTGGGTCTGTGACAACATAGCTGCTGTGCATCTGCATCAGGTTTGGCTTAACAAAAAAGCGTGTCTTGCCGGAACCGGAACCGCCAATGACAAGGATATTTTTATTCCTTGCGTACTTTGGCTGTTTTGGTCTGCCAGACATCATCAGCCTCTCCGTCTGCGTCAACAGGATATTGTTCTCAAATTCAGCGTCCATGTAAGGCTCTATGTCCTTTGCATTGCCCCACCTTGCGGAACCGTACTCCATGCCGTGCCGGAACTTCTTGGCGTTTTTTGCTTTGAAATACACCACAAGGCGGAGCGCAATGCCGCACCCTGCGCCTATCAGCAGATCCTTTGGGTAGAAACTCGGTAACGGGTTGGAAAATAAGCCCTCCATCCCCGCCATGACCGCCATCATCTTTGCGGAAGCGTCCTGCCCCGGCGATACCCGCCACAGACACGCTATCTTATCACAGAAATATCCGGAAAGCACATAGGGCAGATTCATCAGGACAAGTTTCTTTTTGTCAATATTCCCGGTTTTTGCCTTGAGTTTTTCAGGGATTGATTTTAAATCTTTGGCTATGCCGTTTATAATCTTGCTCATAGGCTCTGCCCCCTGTCCTTTTTCTTCTCCCGGCTGCGTTCCCGGTTCTTGTCCTGCGATACTGCGTCCTTGAAATGCTTCAGCTTCTCCCGCAGGGAAACCCTGCCTTTCTTTTTCTCGTTGCCATAAACAAATTCCTTGAATGCCTGTGCCACCGCATCGGCATCCCTGCCCTTGAAAAAGACTAGATATTTCGGCGGTTCGGTTGTCTTGTCCTTCTTTATGGCAAAATCAACATTGTACTTTTTTGCGACACGCTCAAAAGATTTGATGTTGCCGTCCGTGACTTCAATCGACGATACCCCCACGCCATTGCCAATGAGCTTTTTCACAGAGGTTTTCCCATGCGTTTTCTGTGCCTTCTGCTTATGGTGGTTTAAGTACATCCTCATTGCAGCTTTCAGCACACCGGCATCTAATTTTGCGGTCTTAACCACAAGGGCGATTGTTTTCTGTGTGACTTCCTCCTGCATTAAGCACCTCCCTGTTATGTTCCTGTGAAAGTCCATGCACTAAGGCGGAATCCCCCGACAGATAATGTAATAAATAATTTTCTCCTTTAAATACACTTATTTCTCCTTTCCACTTCTGGACATTGTGTCCAGAAGCAGTCTAAAATTTTTTAATCCTCTTTTTTTCCTTCATTTCTGTTCCCATAAGAACCCCGCCGTACTGTTTCATCGTTGCCGCTGTCATTGCGGTTCCTGTACCCTCCATCATCATTTTTATGCCCCCAGCATTTCCCTCCATCATTTCCACATATCCGCTTATGAAAGTAAAAATACCCCGCACGGACATAAGGCTGCATAAAATACGCCAGAATATCCCCTGCCTGTTTTCCGTACTCTCTGCCCGTAGCCTGTTCATTTTCCGAAGCATAAAGTAAAACCGGGCAGACACCCATACTGCCTCAAAATAACTTCTCAATCTGCTTATCTTTTTATGAACCTGCATATATTCCCTTTTCACTTCAAATCCTTCTGCAACGCAGAAGGATTGACATTATGTCCAGAAGTTCATCCTTTTTCATTTAAACAGTAGATTGTGTGGAGATTGGCAGACAGTCCGCTGCCGCTGTATTCCACATCATCAAGCAGTAGCGCCTGAAACAGTACATCCCACACTCCGTCAAGCAGCACAATTTTCTGTTCCGGTTCTGCAAGGTGTCCATATTCCACCCCGTCCGCAGAAGCCGATTTCCTTGCTGCTTCACAATAAGTAAACAGACCGAGGATATATTTGTTTGACATGATAAAGGCATAGGTTTCCTGCCCGTTGTGGGTCAGCTGGTATTTCTCCGCCTCCCCCTCCGGGAGCGTGAAGATGCACCGCACTGTTTCCAGACAAAGCCCCCTGTCATAATCCGGCTGTAACCGCTTTTTATACCGCTGTACCCTTGCATAAATCCCCTCCCTGTCCATGACGGAACGGGTACGCTTAAACTGCGGTTTTTTGCAGAGCATATCCAAGTCCATATATACGTTGTTGATTATGGTCTTTTCCGCATACTGCCGGAAAGTCTTTATCCTTAACATCCATGCAAGCACTTCGTCCAGCTTTTCCTCTGACGTAATCGGCTGGAAAGGCTTGCTGCCAAACTCCAGCCTGTCAAACATAAGCGGACAGCTCCCTTTCTTTGCCTCACGCTCCATTGCCCTCTTTACATCCCGTAATGATTCCAATACAATCCCTCACTTCCCGTTTCCTGATATACTGCCCGGAAACAATAAAAAGGACGGCTACAAATCTGCTGACTCATAACCGCCCTTACGCTGTTCCCAATTTATCATTTTTTTAAGACAGAGGGCTTCACCCTCCGTACCTCCTGAAACCTTGCAGGAAGTGTGATTGAAAAGATAATCACACTTCCTGCAAGGCTTGAAAATGCCACCCGCCGCACTTTGGCAGGCTCATACTGTTTCTATTCCCACTGTTTTTATGAAACACTGCTTCCCACCCACAGGTTCAGCCTGCTTTTTCTCCGTCTGCCAGTACGCCAATCCTTGAAAGCCTTTCCATAAGGGCATCTTCCGGCTCAAACTCCTGTAGCTGGGAACTGTCAGCTAAAATAAACCTCTCTTTATAACGGTTCATCATATCCATCAGCATCAGGTAACATTCCTGATGATAGAGGAAACTGGCAAGGCAGAGCAGCTCGCTGTCGCTTAATTCGCCTATCTTGAAGTAATTTTCAAAATCATAATTGTCAGCAAATTTGCAGAAAGCCAGCTTTTCCAATAACAGCTCCCTGCCCATGCCGTCCTGTTCCTCATACTTTTTTTGCAGTTCTTTTTTGTCCATATCCCTTTACTCCTTTTCTTTTAATCTCCGATTTTGGTAACTATAGCCATCTCCATTATAGGAGCATAATTATACATATTCAAAGACAAACAGAAAGGAAATACCGCATATTATGATTAAATTCGACAAACTTTTCCAGACCTTAAAGGAGAACGGAATCAGCCAGTACAGCCTCTATACCCATTACGGTGTGAGCCGTTCACAGATACAGCGGCTGAAAACCAACCAGTCCGTCACCACCCACACGCTGAACATGATACTGAATATCTTAGGCGAAGGCTTTTCCCTGAATGACATCGCCGAATTTTCACCGGACACAGGGCAGAAAAAAGATTGAACTGCCCTGTTTTTTGTTAAGTAATCCCTTTCTCTGCCCACCCTCCGCCATACATATCATGCTGCACCTCCTGCTGGTAATAATGGCTCATGGTTGAGGGGGCATTGTAAAGCGCAGTGATCAGGTATGCCCTGATATTTGTTATCTTCGTAACCGTTCCCTTCATACAGCCCATCACATATCCCACATGGCTGCTGTTCAGCTTCAGGAAACGGGATTTTACAAGCTCATAAGGGTAATCCTCCCCGTTGATGCGGATTGTTTTCCGCTTCACGCATACCACGTCACAGACAGTTTCGTAGATTTCTTCATACATCTCCTTATCGCCGTACTGGTCATATTTCATGTGGTGTTCATATTCCAGATTTTTACGGATCAGTGCCATATATGCGTCTGTTTCATCTATCGCATCAATCTCATCAATCCTGTTATCTTTTTCCTGTGTGCCTTTGCTATCCATGCTTCCCACAGATTGATTGATAGGATTGGTATCACTCATATCAGTATAATTATTGTTAGTCTGACTATTTTCAGTCTGGCTATAATCAGTATAATTATAATCAGTATAATTAGGGGAAACTTCTTTTACCTCTTGAAGTTCAACCTCTTTACTTGCAGAAGTAAAATCTTTTTCCCTCTGCAAGTCAGTTTCTTTTACTTCTTGAGGTAAAATTTCTTTACTTCTTGAAGTAAAAAGATTTTCTTCCTTTACCTCTTGAAGTTCATTTTCTTTACTTCCAGAAGTCAAATTCTTTTCCTCCTTGAAGTAAAAATTTTTTACTTCTGTGGAATTATCAGTGTTCCCACTTTCTTTTTCCTCTGCCGAAGCAAAATTTTTGACATAAATAATATCCGGTTTTCCAAGCCCCCTGCGTTTTTTCTCCATCAATCCGATGCCGTTCTCACTGTCCAGTTCCCTCATAATCTTAATGCACGTTGGCTTTGAACATCCTAAATCTTCCATGACGTTATCAACCGAGTAAATAATGTATGCCCTGTTTTCTTCATCAATCCAGCCATTCTTCATGGATAATGCCATACGGTCAAGCATCAATCCATACAGGAGCTTGGCATCGCTGCTAAGCCCCTTGAAACGCTCGTCCTTAATCAGCAGGCGGGGAACACGGTAAAAAGAAAACTGCTCTGCTTCTACGCCATAGTAATAATCAAACTTCAATGGCTCGCCCATTTTTACCGCCTCCTTTACTGCTTACTCAAGCCATTCATGGCGTTCCATTCCTCCAAAAGCTGGATAATGATGCCCTCTATGTCATCATTGGAATAGTCCTCCGAAAAATATCTGCTAATCTTATCGCCCTTAATTGTTACCTTTCTCTCTTTTGGCTTTTCCTCTGCCAGTATCAGCCTGACCATTGCCAGCGTCAGCTCGCCGCTTTTTCCATATTCTTTCAGCTTCGCCGCCTGTGCGTTGGAAACCGATGCACCCGTTTCCTGAAGAATGACTGTTACATACTGCTGCTGTTCTTCCGACAGGAAAGAAATGTCCACTCCCTGCGCTATCCCTATCTTTTTTGCGTCCACCATGCCAAGCAGCTCGTCCGAGAGCCTTGCAAGCCACACATACCTCTGTACCGTCTTTCCGCTTTCCCCGGCAGCTTCCCCCACTTCGTCAAGGGTGCTGCCGCCCTTGCTGCCCTGGTGCTTCATCGCTTCATACTTCATGGCATAAGCCCTTGCCTTCTCGCTGGGCAGAATATCCTCACGCTGGATATTGGAATCCACCATGATAATTGTTGCTTCATCGTCCGTATAATTCCTTACGATTACGGGCATTGTGTCTAACCCTGCCCTTTCAGAACCCCGTTTCCTGCGGTGTCCGGCTATGATCTCATAGCCGCCGCCCGCTCTTGGTCTGACAATTCCGGGTACTAACACCCCATACTTCCCAATGCTCTCCGTGGTTTCCTCCATTTTTTCATCATCAAGGACACGGAACGGGTGTCCCTTGAATGTATGCAGCTCCTCCAGCTTCGCATGGATAATCTGCTCCCCTGATGCGCTCTCTGCACCGCCAAATAAATCATCAAAGCTGTTCAGCCTGACTTTTGATGCGCTCCCTGCCTTACTGCCCATTGCCAAGCACCTCCTTTGTCAAAGACTGGTACGCCCCCGCAACCTTGCCTTTGGGGTCATGCTCATAGATGCTTATGCCCTCTGCGGACGTTTCCGCCGCCCTCACCGACATCGGTATGCTGTTCTCAAATATCCGCACCCTGCTTCCGTAAGTTTCGATAAGCAACGCCGTAATGTCCCTTGCATAGTTGGTACGGTTATCCACCATTGTCAGCAGAATGCCCTCAATCTCCAGTTTTGGGTTAATCTGCCGTTTTACCTTGCCTATGGTCTTAATAAGCTGTTCCAGTCCTTTTACGGGCAGGTATGCCGCCTGAACGGGAATGAGTATGCTGTCCGCACAGGCAAAGGCATTTATGGTAACCATGCCCAAAGATGGCATACAGTCAATCAGTATATAACTGTATCTGTCCCTCACCTGCTCTATGTAGGAACGAAGCACCAGCTCACGGCTCATGACATTCACAAGGGATACTTCCAAGCCTGACAGTTCAATGTTTCCCGGCATCAGGTCAATGCCCTCCCCATGCTTTAAGATACCGTAGCCCGGTTCCATTTCTTCATCGTTGATTACCTTCTCCAGTACATTTGCAAGGGTGACTTCCAGCTTGTCCGGTTCTGTGAATCCTAAACTTGCGGTCAGGCTTCCCTGTGCGTCCGCATCAATCACTAAGACTTTCTTTCCCTGTTTTGCCAGCCCAATCCCTAAGCTGCTTGTTGTGGTGGTCTTGCCCACTCCGCCCTTTTGGTTTGCTATTGCTATCACTTTACACATGGTCTTATTCCTCCGGTTTGTTTATTTTTCTTTTACATTCGCTTTCTGCACTTCCACATAAGCCCTGTAAAACCTGTTAGTCCCTTTGTTCCTGTATAGTTCGGAAAATTCCGTCACGACAACTTTCGGCTGTCTTTTCAGGATTTTCTCGAACCACTTAATATCATTCCTTGTTCCCATCAGTCGAATTTTCAGCACGTTTCCTCTCCATTTCTGCAAGGATTTCCTCTACAGACCTTTGTTCCCGGCAGTATTCCGGATAACGGAGCCGGATGCCCTGCCAGAAGTACAAGGCATAGCCGCAACAGAAAATACCGCTTACGGAATACCTCCTGCACTCGTCAGTCTGCTCGTCCCTGCGTTTATAGTCATCAACGCTTGGCGTACCGTCCGTGTAAAGGTTAAATGCAAGCCTTACCACCCTGACACTTCCGCTTGTCTGCCAGCCCTGATGCAGACACTCTGTTTTGATGTACCCGGACTTAATATCATAAATCTGGCTGAAATGATTCCTTGTATCCTCTGATATACCAAGAATGTAAATCAAAGCCTTGTGATAGCAGTCCTGATGCCTTGCCTGTTCCAATTTCTCATAATAAAACTTCTCATGTTCCTCGTTTGCAAAAACCATGTGTGTGTTGTTGGCGCTCTGCGCCCCTGCTCTTAACGCTGTGTTGTTCATGTGTGAACCTCCTTAATTTAATTTCTGATTTTTTAACCATAACAACAGAAAAAGGACACTCTCCGTATAATTGGAAAATGTCCCTTTAATAGCATTAACTATTAAGTTGTGAGTATACATCTATTCTCTGTTCACACCATATAAGTCCAAATATATCCACCAAAGACTATCAGTTTTGATGTCAAACTGATGTAAATTGAAATAAATATCTAAAATATAAGGCTGTAACCGTTGATTTTACGGCATTTCATATTTTGTCGGCAACAACCGTTGCCAAATCGTTGCCAACACCTAAACAAATTTGCTTGCAGCCCGCATAAATAAAGGCTTTTTCAAGTCCATTTCATCACTCGAACTCAATCGTCCCCGGCGGCTTACTAGTCAAATCGTAAAATACCCGGTTCACCCCCCGCACCTCATTAATAATCCGGCTCATCACCGTCTGCAACAC
Source organism: Lachnospiraceae bacterium (assembly GCA_009774345.1). Classification (GTDB taxonomy): domain Bacteria; phylum Bacillota; class Clostridia; order Lachnospirales; family Lachnospiraceae; genus COE1. The sequence goes on from VSNR01000360.1 coordinate 8,343, forward strand.
CTCAAACGGCACCTCTGCACTCTCCGCTGTCATAAAATCAACCGTATTCACAGCCCTGAGCGCTATTGCATAATCATACGTCCGCTCATCCCCCATAACGCCAACAGACCGCATATTCGTCAGCGCCGCAAAATACTGCCCGATACTCTTGTCCAGTCCTGCTTTCGCAATCTCCTCACGGTAGATCGCATCCGCATCTTGCACAATCCGCACTTTTTCGGCAGTAACTTCCCCGATAATCCGAATGCCAAGACCCGGTCCCGGAAACGGCTGGCGGTATACCAGTCTCTCCGGTATCCCCAGTTCCAGTCCTGCCTTGCGAACCTCATCCTTAAACAAATCCCGCAGCGGCTCAATAATCTCCTTAAAATCCACATAATCCGGCAGTCCGCCAACATTGTGATGCGACTTAATCACAGCCGATTCTCCTCCAAGACCGCTTTCCACCACATCTGGGTAAATCGTTCCCTGCGCAAGGAAATCCACTGCACCAATTTTCTTTGCTTCCTCCTCAAATACGCGGATAAATTCCTCGCCAATAATCTTTCTCTTTGTCTCGGGCTCTGTCACGCCGGCAAGCTTCGCATAATACCGCTCTTGTGCATTGACGCGGATAAAGTTCAAATCAAAATCTCCAGACGGACCAAAGACAGCTTCCACCTCGTCCCCTTCATTTTTGCGCAAAAGGCCGTGGTCTACAAAAACACAGGTAAGCTGCTTTCCGATTGCGCGAGACAACAGACCCGCAGCAACAGATGAATCCACTCCGCCAGACAGCGCGAGCAGCACCTTGCCGTCACCCACTTTTTCACGGATCTGTTTTACAGACTCTTCCACAAATGAATCCATCCGCCATGTGCCCGCACATCCGCAGACGCCACGCACAAAGTTATCAATCATTTTTGTTCCCTCGACAGTATGCAACACCTCAGGATGAAACTGGATGGCATACAGTTTCTTGTCCGCACACTCCGCTGCTGCCACAGGGCAGTCTGACGTGTGTGCACTGATCTGAAATCCGGGTGCTATCTGTGAAATATAATCATTATGACTCATCCAGCATGTTGTTTTTTGAGAGATATTTTTAAACATCAGACTTTCATGGTTCACGTCTACTTCTGTCTTTCCATATTCTTTTACCGGAGCTTTTTCAACTTTGCCGCCAAGTATATGCATCATAAGCTGCGCACCATAACAAAGACCCAGCACCGGAATACCAAGCTCAAAAAGTTCCTTTTTATATGTAGGTGCATTCTGTTCATAACAACTGTTAGGACCTCCTGTTAAAATGATACCTTTAGGTGCCATCTGCTTTATCAATGCTATATCAGTTTTATAGGAATAAATTTCACAATATACATTACATTCTCTAACGCGCCTTGCAACAAGTTGATTATACTGACCCCCGAAATCAATAACAATGACCTTTTCGTTCGATAGTCCTTTTTCTATAGAACTATTTTTCAATATCCCCACCTTTTTTCCTCCTCGTCTACATAAATAATTGGTCTCTTAATATATGTTCTATAGTATCATGAATATATGATTAAATCAATAATGATCATGTTTTATAAAACTTTTCGACATAGTTTAAGAATAAATCTTATTTCCAATCCCGAAAAAACCAGTACAGGAACTTGTAGCAGCTGTATATCATTTCGGCAAGGATGGCTGTGAATTTCTCAACCGCTTTTTCTTTTGTGTCGTTGAATGTAAGAATAATATATTTTGCTATTAGTTATCAAAACCTCAATTTTCACATAAACAGAGGAAACGAATATTCACTTGTATAATTCTCATCTTGAACATTCGATAAGTTTGGCATAGATACAGAACTATTTTAAACATTCCTAACCATATTTTCAACGATAATTTTTTCTGCCCTATGCAAAGACAAAATAACAAGGAATGTTTTTTTATTGGCAACCTGCTTTTTAAATTTTTAATTAGTACTTCTAGACAATATTAGTTTTAAAATTTTGATATATTTTAAAACTAATATATGTTGTTTATTTATTTATAT
>VSNR01000361.1 GCA_009774345.1 Lachnospiraceae bacterium
GAATATATGAGCCAGTACCTTCATTTAATTTGACGAATATCAGAAAGATCTGGAGCACCTAGGGTGCTGGATAACAAGTGATGAGCAGAAAGCCATGTTCGGAGGCGGCGCACAGGAACAAAACGCAAAGGCAGCGTTGGGAAAATGCCCGAAGTGCGGCGGTGATGTGGTAAAAGGAAAATTCGGTGCTTACTGCAAAAATAAATGCGGAATGAATGTGTCGAGAGCAATGGGGGCAGTGCTTACCGACAGCCAGGTAAAAAGCCTGCTGGAAGGTAAAAAGACCCTTGTAAAAGGCTTGAAGGGGAAGAAAGGCAGCTATGATGCGTACCTTATCCCGGAGGGCGTGGAGGATTATTCCTATACCAAAGACGGGAAAGAAGTCAAAGGCTTCCAGTATAAGATAAGGCTGGAATTTCCCAATAAGAAAAAATAACAGAAACTGATTTTTATTGTGGGCATACGGAAAATCTGTATGCCCTTCAATTTTATAAAAACATGGAGGATTTGAAATATGAGTGAAGTTATGGAAAATGTAACAGAAAATACAACAAAGGCAGACGAAACCAAAGCGGAGAAATTTATCCGTCTTGGGGAGTACCGCATGAACAAGGCGATTGATGCCATCGGCAGGATTGAGAACCTTGCCAACAGGTCGGCTTATGGCTATACACCGGAACAGGTGGAAGCCATGTTCTCGGTTCTGGAGTCTAAGGTTGCGGAAGTGAAAGCGAAGTTTACAGCAACAAAAGCGAAAGAAAACACGGCTTTTTCTTTCGGGAACAAGGCAGAATAGGGGGATTGGCAATGGGAACAGGAGTTTTAAGTACAGGCGATAAGATTTTATATACCATGAAAGACATGGATATGGGCATACCGGGTTTGGCGGCATTGTCTGGTGTCCGTGAGGATACGCTGCTGGACATTATGGCGGGCATCCGTGAGGCAGACATAACCACGCTCTGCCAGATTGCGGATGCGCTCGGTGTCTGTGTGCGTGAACTGTGTCCGGATCAGGAACGCTATACGGTCCCGGTGGAAAAAAATACCCTTGCAAAGCTGATCGTGGTCAGCGAAATAAACGGCGTGGAGCTGGATACGCTGGTAGCGTCCATTCTGGAAAAAGGCATTGAGGAAAACGGGTTTTATGATTAAGGAGGGTGCGGATGGCTGAACAATATTATGTTTCAAAGAAATACCATGAAATCTCCATGCTTGCAGAGGAAACCGCAAGGCAGATGTCAAAGAACGGGGAAGAATGGGCAAAGTACCTGACCACTGCCGCAAGGCTGTACCGTTATCCGTTTGAGGACCAGATGCTTATCTATGCGCAGAGACCGGATGCCAATGCCTGTGCCACGATGCAGCTATGGAATGAAAAAATGTACTGCTGGGTAAACCGTGGGGCAAAAGGGATTGCGCTTTTTGACAGGAAAAGTGAACGCCCAAGGCTGAAATACGTTTTTGATGTGTCAGACGTGCATAAGGCAAGGAGGATAGGCAAAGACCCGTATTTATGGGAAATGCGGGAGGAACATAAGGACACTGTGCTGGCACAGCTTGAAAAGACCTATGGTGCAACGGACAGCAGTAATTCCTTTGAAAGCAGGCTCATAGAGATTGCAGAAAGGATTGCGGGAGATTATTACGGGGAACTGATGCAGGATATGTCCTATGCAAAGGAGGGCAGCTTCTTAGAGGAACTTGACGAACTGAACGTGGGGCTGCGGCTTAGGGAAACACTTTCCGCAAGCATTGCCTATACCCTGCTGTCCCGGTGCGGCGCTGACATGGACTTGTGGAAGGACGAACTGAATTTTGACTATATCAGCGAGTTTAACACGACAAATGCGTTATCCGTGATTGGCAATGCCACTACGGATATATGCAAGCCCCTCCTGATAGAAATAGAAAAAACGGTCGCAGCTTATGACCGCCATATTGCCCGAAATAAGGCAAAAGAAAAGGCGAACGGGGTACAGATTGACAATATAGAAAAAAATCCTGAAAAAGTGCTTGCAAATACGCCAGAGCCACGCTATAATGCTTTAAAGCGTGAAAGTGATTTGCAGACAAGAACGGATATACCCATATATGTGACAGGGGAACAGGCTGTTAAAAATATAGAAACGGAGGGCATTGCACATGGAACTGACATACGAGAAGAACGGGGATTATCTGATACCCAACCTGATACCGGACAGCGAGCCGGAGGAGCCGCTGACCAAGTACGGGCTGATGCACAGGAATTATCTGGAGGAACACCGGAGGGGGATTTACAGCGGGCTTCTGCTGACGGGCAAACTGAAAGCGCACTGTCTGAAAATACAGGAGCAGGCGGAGGAGAGAATGGACTTCCTGACGGAGCAGATGGCGAAAGCCGAGGGAGTGGACGAGGCGCTGAAAGCGTCCGACCAGATGAAATGGGTGGCGAAGATGAACGCAATCAGGCACTCGGCGGAGGAAACCGTACTGACGGAGCTGGTATACAGCCTGTAAGCGGTGAAACACAACTGAATATGGAAACGGAAAAGCCGGATAATGACCGCATCAGCGGGGAAAATTCATTATCCGGCTCTTTTTTGGAGAATCTGGACTTTGCAGAAAAAGCGATGGAGATTCAGAAAGGGCTTTTATGCTCGGATGATTTCCTAATCCATAAAAGACCGGAGATTGCAGGCTATTTCGCAATGGAGCAGGATGCAGCACTGCAAACGGAATATTTTAAGAACTGTTTCCATTTCGGAACATATTACGGGCTGGAGGTGGCGGGCGCTTCCATAGGATTCCATGCTGACGACGAGGGGCTTCATATCAACATGACCGGAAAGGCAGGGGCAGAAAACGAAACCCTTTTGTCATGGGAGGATGCCCGTTTCTTTGTCAATTCCTATATCGAAGATGATGTATACCTGCTTCCGGGGGAAAAAGCGGAGCAGATTGACACAAACGGGATGTACCAGCAGCTTGACCTGTTTTCCATGTTTACGGAGCAGGTAGGCAGTATCGCCATGAAAGAGGCAGAGCAGGGCATTGTTTCAACAGAAAAACCAGTCCACGAACCGAAAAAAGAAGCCATGCCTAAAGAGCAGATTGACACAATACTAAGAAGCGGGGGCGGCAGGGAAAACAGCCGCAAGCGCATCTATGCCAAGTATCAGCAGGGCAAGACACCGGAGGAAATGGCGGAATTTCTGAAAAAGGAATATGGCACTACCGGAAAGGGATTTGAATTTGAGGGAAAACAGGTATCCGTGTGGTTTGATGAACAGGGTATGAGCATCGGACATGGTACGTCCGCATTGGAACGCCCGGTGCTTACAATGGGCTGGCAGGAGATTGAAAAGGAGATACGTTCACAGGTGGAAAACGGCGTTTATATGGGCGCAAATGAAGCCTACCTTGTAGACGAGGTGGAGCGCAGCCGTATTGCAAACCATCTGTATTTCTTTTTCCGTGACGGCATGGGGGAAATGCCCGAAGAACTGGAAATGAAAGCTGCAAATTATCCGGATTCCCATGCAAGGTTAGTGGATATCCTGTCAACGCCGGAGGGTGTGGATATGGCAGCTTCCCATATGGATAAGGCACTGGCACAGATTGAAAGCGGAGAGAAAAAGCTGCGTTTCCGTTCCATTATGTCCAAAGAGGAACTGCGGGCAGAGCTTGACAACCTGCTTTTACAGAAGAAAACATTCCCGGTATCTGACCATGTGGAAGTGAAGAAAGAAGATTTTATTACACAGGACGAGATAGACCACAGGCTCGGCGGCGGGAGCGGCTTTCATCATGGCTCATTCCGTATTTATGATTATTTCATGGAGGGGCATGACAGCAAAGAAGCGGCTGATTTCTTAAAGCATGAATATGGCACGGGCGGCTGTTCCCATGCGCTTGCCGGGGCTGACCACAGTTGGGAGGATCATGATTTCAAGGGCATCAGTCTGGAAAAGGGAAATTTATCAAAACCTTATGCGGTTGTGCTGTTACCGTGGAAAGCTGTGGAAAAGCGTATCCGCAAACTCATTCAGGAAGATAAATATTTATCCCCCAAAGGAAAAGAAGCCTATGCGGAATATAAAGAGGAACAGGCGCAGAAAGAGCTTGAAAAGGCGCAGGCAAAGATAGAGCGTGACACAAAGACTGCCTGTAAGGATGCCATAGAGAGGAAGATTGCTGAAAAGTTTGACGGCAGACGGCTCCCGAAAGATACCGCAGAGGAAGTCATTAAGGAATATGGCATAGACCGTGTAAGCTATGTACTTGCAAATACTGTAGCCCATAAACAGCAGGATGCACGCCTGTCTGATGAAAATAAGGAATGGGCAAAGGAGATCGAGCCGTATGCCATGTGGGAAAACAGGGATATGATAGTGGATACCCACCCGGCGGTACTGAATGGCTTTATCAACCAGGCAAGAAGATATATCGAACATGAAAAAGAGCTTGCAGCACAGGCGCAAAATGATATTTCAGATACTTCCGAGGGGGAATTAGACTGGCATATCGTACATGACATGGACGATGATAACGGACAGCCCACGGAATGGAGCGCAAAGCTGCCTAATGGGGAGTTTCTCTGGATTGACAGGGAAACAGGTGGTTATGCCCTTTATGACACCCACAATACAGATGCAGACCCGGTTTCCGTATCGGAAACACTGGATGAGGCAAAGGAAAGCGGGGAAGATTACGCTTCTGAACTTGCTGCTGTTGATGTAGAAATCGTGGAAAAAACCACGGTTGCACTGGAATCGTCAGAAGATTTTTCAGAGCCGTCGATAGGTTTTTACACACACCAATATGCCGATGGCAGGGAGGGTATGCGTTACCGCCTTGTTACAACGGCAGAGGACGGGCTTCTGATACCTTATCCGGAACACAACCGATTTTTTCTCAACCGTGAGCTGGCACAGGAATACATGGATACCCATGCTGACCTGATTGATGTAACCGGATATGATGAGATGGTATTCAGCTCCATGCAGAAACAGAGCGAATACAAAAAGGAACAGGCACAGAAAGAAACTTCTGGACATGATGTCCAAAAGTTAAGCGATACCATTTTTATTGACGGGCAGGAGTGCATAAAAACAGATGAATGGAAGTCCGGTGATGATGTATATGTGCTTGGCAATTCCATAGAGGACAGTGCTTTCTTCTATGCAGAGGTAAACGGAAATACACGCTTTGAGTATGACCATAAGCCGGACAGGGCGGAAATAGAAGATGATTTCATAAACATAGAAGCCATGCGGGATATTGACCGCCACGAAGCGGAGGTATTTTCACGTTTTGAGGGCAGTGATGATTTTTCAGACATTGATGCCGCCGCAGTCCGTGAAAAGCTGGAGAATGGAGAAGCAGCTAAAGAAGTGGATGCCATGCTTGCCTTTGCGGAGCAGGTGGCAAAAGAAAACGAGGTTGAACCATACAAAAAATTTTCTGTCACGGAAACGAGCGATGCCTTTGCATCAGGAGAAGATAAAAAGTTAAAACTTTTTGCCATTTGGGACGATATCCGTGATGAATATTACCATGACAGTGACGGAACGGTACACACGTTTGCAACAAGAGAAGAAGCCGGGGAATATCTGGAACAGGTTGAAAAGGAAACCGACAGGCAGGAAGCGGCAGAGTGGGCATATGTGGAACGTGCAAAGGCAGTTTCCGACGGGCAGATAAAAAAGGATCATGCAGAAAAGCCGCTGACCGCAGACGATATACAGAATCTGGTTATGACTGGAAGGGAATATTTTGCAGGTTCCCGGACTACGGTATATGACTTTGAATGTGACATTCGTGGGGAGCATGATTCCCTGCAATATACTCTTGAATACCATGATGACGGCGAAGGCTTTACCATTCATACGGAAAAGGACGATATATGGGAACGGATGTCAGAGCCGGAGCTGGAGCGTCTGGAAGGTATTCTTGGCAGGGAAGCATTGTATTTTAAATACCATGAAAAGATAACAAGGGCAGAAAGCCTTGAAAATTTGAAGGAGATTGAGTATGAAATCATGGAAGATGAATCTCCTTATTTTTCTGCTGTTTCGGAGAGGGTTTGGGAAGCATTCTCACAGAAAGAGCAAGAGCTGTCAGTCCCGGAGCAGGAAACTTCTGGACATAATGTCCAGAAGTTAGACGCTGAACCAGATTACAAGATTGGCGATACCGTGACCATTGAGGGGACGGAGTTTATCATTGAAAATATTTCTGACATGGAAGTGCAGCTCCGTGACCCGAAGCTGCTTTATCCGATTTTCAGGGCAGAAAGCAGGGAGAATTTTGAACGGCTGTTAGCGCAGGAAACAGAAAATACCCTGACGGAGCCGCCTGTTACCACAGAATCAACCGTATATCCGGGGGATAAAAACGGGCTTCCCTATGATATTGTCATAGAAAAAATGCACTTTGGGGAACAGGAACACGCAGAGCCGGAGAAAGCAGCGGAGATTGATAAATCAAATGCTGTCAATTTCCACATTACAGACGATACCCTCGGTATTGGCGGTGCAAAAGAAAAATTCAAAAGGAATATTGAAGCAATCCGCACCCTTGAGAAGATTGAGGGCGAAAACCGTATTGCCACACCAGAGGAACAGAAGATATTATCACAGTATGTCGGCTGGGGCGGTCTTGCCGATGCCTTTGACGAAAGCAAAAGCGCATGGGCGGGGGAATATCAGGAATTAAAAAGCCTGCTGTCCGATACAGAATACGCTTCCGCAAGGGAGAGTACCTTAAATGCCCACTACACAAGCCCCGTCATTATCCGCAGCATTTATGAAGCCTTAGAAAATATGGGTTTTGAAAAAGGGAATGTGTTAGAGCCTGCAATGGGCATCGGGAATTTCTTCGGTATGCTGCCGGGGAAGATGCAGGAGAGCAGACTGTACGGCGTGGAACTGGACGGGATTACCGGGCGGATTGCAAAACAGCTTTATCCAAAAGCGGATATTAAAATCTCCGGCTTTGAAAAAACGGACTATCCGAACGATTTCTTTGACGTAGCGGTGGGCAATGTGCCTTTTGGTCAGTATAAGGTGGCAGACAGGCAGTATGACAAAAATAATTTCCTGATCCACGATTACTTTTTTGCAAAGACGCTGGACAAAGTGCGTCCGGGCGGCGTGGTTGCTTTTGTGACAAGCAAGGGTACGATGGACAAGAAAAGCCCCGAAGTGCGGAAGTACCTTGCACAGAGGGCGGAGCTTTTAGGGGCGGTCAGACTGCCGAATACTGCTTTTAAGGAAAATGCAGGGACGGAAGTCACTTCTGATATTTTATTTTTAAAGAAACGTGACAGGGTTATGGATTTGGAGCCGGAATGGGTACACCTTTCAGAAGATGAAAACGGCATTGCCATGAACAGCTATTTTGCCGGACACCCGGAAATGATTGTGGGGAAGATGGAAATGGTTTCCGGTCCCTACGGCATGGAAAGCACCTGCCAGCCCGACACCACAAGACCCTTTGCGGAGCAGTTAAGGGAAGCCGTCAGCCGCATTGACGGGGAGATTGAGGAAGTAGAGCTTGATGAGCTTGAGGGTGAACTTGCAGACCAGACCATTCCGGCAGACCCAAACGTAAAGAATTACAGCTATACGCTTGTGGACGATAAAGTTTATTACCGTGAAAACTCTATTATGAAGCCTGTGGATATGAAAGACTCCATGCTGGAGCGCATTAAGGGCATGGTGGAAATAAGGGACTGCACACAGGAGCTGATAGGCGTGCAGCTTCAGGAATACCCGGATACCGTCATTCAGGAAAAGCAGGCGCAATTAAATTCCCTGTATGATGCTTTTTCCAAAAAATATGGGCGTATCAATTCACAGACCAACAAGAGGGCGTTTAACCAGGACAGCAGCTACTGTCTGCTGTGTTCCCTTGAAAAAACGGACGAGGAAGGGAAATTTACCGGCAAAGCGGATATGTTCACAAAACGCACCATTAAAAAAGCGGAGGCTGTCACAAGCGTTGACACGGCAGCCGAAGCCCTTGCGGTGTCCCTGTCGGAGAAAGCAAAAGTTGACCTTGGCTATATGGCGGAACTGTCCGGGAAAGATACTGATACGATAAAAGAGGAACTGACAGGGGTTATTTTCCAGAATCCCGTAACGGATAAGTGGGAAACAGCGGACGAGTATTTAAGCGGAAACGTCCGTGACAAGCTGGAAACGGCGAAAATCTATGCGGAGAGCCACCCGGAATATACCGTAAACGTGCAGGCGCTCACGCAGGTGCAGCCAAAAGAGCTTGACGCAAGCGAGATTGAGGTCCGTATCGGCGCAACATGGGTGAAGCCGGAGTACCTTGAGGATTTCATGCGTGACACCTTTGAAACACCGCAGCACCTGTTTGACAGGAATGTCATGGGCATACAGTTTTCGGATGTGACCGGGCAGTGGAACGTAAAGGGCAAAAATGCGGATGTTGGAAATGCCCTTGTGAACATGACTTACGGGACAAGCCGCAGGAACGCCTACCAGATTTTAGAGGATTCGCTGAACTTAAAGGACAGCCGTGTATATGACACAATCACGGAGGACGGGAAGGAAAAGAGAGTCCTCAATAAAAAAGAAACCACACTTGCGGCACAGAAACAGGACACCATAAGGGAAGCCTTTAAGGACTGGATTTTCCGTGACCCGGACAGGCGGCAGGATTTGGTGGCAAAATACAATAAATTGTTCAACTCCACAAGACCGAGGGAATATGACGGGGCGCACTTGAAATTCCCCGGCATGACACCGGACATTGAATTGAAGCCCCACCAGAAGAACGCAGTCGCACACGTTTTATATGGGGACAATACCCTGCTGGCGCACTGTGTCGGTGCGGGCAAGACCTTTGAAATGACAGCGGCGGCAATGGAGAGTAAACGGTTAGGATTGTGCCAAAAAAGCCTGTTTGTAGTGCCGAACCATTTGACGGAGCAGTGGGCGAGCGATTTTCTCCGGTTATATCCCGGCGCAAATATCTTAGCCGCAACGAAAAAGGATTTTGAGCCTGCCAACCGGAAAAAGTTCTGTTCGAGGATAGCGACAGGTGATTATGATGCGGTGATTATCGGGCATTCCCAATTCGAGAAAATCCCGCTGTCAATCGAGCGTCAGGAAGCCATGATCGAGCGTCAGATCAGTGAGATTGAGCTTGCCATAGAGCAGGCGAAAGCCGACAACGGGGAACGCTATACCATCAAGCAGATGGAAAAAACAAGGAAATCCCTTTCGGCAAGGCTTGAGAAGCTGAATGACACATCAAGGAAAGACAACGTAGTGACCTTTGAACAGCTTGGCGTTGACAGGCTTTTTGTGGACGAGTCGCATAATTACAAAAACCTTTTTTTATACACAAAGATGCGGAACGTGGCGGGCATTGCACAGACGGAGGCGCAGAAGTCCTCGGATATGTTTGCAAAGTGCCAGTACCTTGATGAAATAACTGGCGGCAAGGGGGTTACTTTTGCCACAGGAACGCCAATTTCCAACAGCATGACAGAGCTTTACACCAATATGCGCTACCTCCAGTATGGCACACTCCAAAAGCTGGGGCTGGGGCATTTTGACAGTTGGGCGGCATCGTTCGGGGAAACGCAGACAGCGATAGAATTAGCCCCGGAGGGAACCGGATACAGGGCAAAGACAAGGTTCGCAAAGTTTTTCAACCTGCCGGAGCTGATTGCGCTTTTTAAGGAGAGCGCAGACATTCAGACACCGGATATGTTGAAGCTGCCCGTACCGGAAGCGGAATATGAAAACGTGGTGTTAAAGCCGAGCGAGTACCAGCAAGACATGGTATCCTCCCTTGCAGAAAGGGCGGAAGCAGTACGCAACAGGCTTGTTGAGCCACATCAGGATAATATGCTGAAAATCACAAATGACGGGCGGAAACTGGCATTAGACCAGCGCCTTATCAACGATATGCTGCCGGACAATGAAACTTCCAAAGCGGCAACCTGTGTCGAAAAGGCATTTGAGATATGGGAGCAGACAAAGGAACAGAAGTCCACACAATTACTTTTTTGTGACCGTGAAGCGATACGTTGCTATACAAACTATAAATGGGGCTATGCCCTGTGAGGAGGTAAAAATAGCGGAGAAAACAGA
>VSNR01000362.1 GCA_009774345.1 Lachnospiraceae bacterium
CTTGCCGCCGGTCTGACTACAAACATGATTGCCAACATGGGTAAGGAAGGGAAAAATATCAGCATGGATACATTAGTCCGCATTTGTGAAACGCTGGACTGTGGCATACTGGATGTGATTGAGTTAGTCAGTGACGAGCCCTCCGTTACAGAAAAGAGAAAAAAATAGCAGAAAGATTGATAAAAAACAGGATTAAACATATACTTATGGACAATTATTATAATTTCTATCTGATGTTGTCGGAAAAACAGCCAGCCGGATAAACGGCTGGTTTTCTAATCCTTTTTACGTTCCAATACTGCCTGAATCATGGCAGCGGCTATTTCCTGCTGGCTGGGCTGTGTACTCTCCCATAGTTCTGTCAGTTCCCTGATTCTGCTGACATCATTATCCGTAAGGGAATCACGGAGCAGATAATCAGGAGAGATTTTCAGGGCATTGCAGATATTTATAAATACGGGCAGGCTGGGAACTTTTGTCCCACCTTCAATCTGCCGCAGGTATGTTGCGTTGATGCTGCATAATTCGGAAAGCCTGTCAGCCGTATATCCACGCTCTTTTCTTGCCATATTGATACGTTTGCCTAATCCTTTTTCGTCCATCTGTCCTCCCTGTTTCATAAGCTGTTAGCATTCGTTTTGTTCACTTTTAGACTATATCAAACATAGGGATTGCAATAGCTTCTAAAAAAATATATAATATAAGCTAATAGACTATAGAATATAAACAGTAGAAACAACAGAATGGATTTAAACTGTTTCAGGGACAGACTTTTCGATTTATTGAATGACAGCGAGGGAATGGGAATTGCAGATATGAATGCAGACGAGCAGAACAGCCTGATTGCTGTCAGTACAGAGAGCGGGAAAGTGTTTGAGATTGTGTGCAGAGAAGCCACGGACAGGGAGGACAGATGGAAGAACGCAGAATGACAGTTTATAAAGGACGAGGGGCTTTTAAAGAAGCACCGCCGCAGATTCTTTTGCAGGGCAGATGGCTGGAACGGGCAGGGTTTAACATAGGGGATAAAATTACGGTGGACTGCCAGCAGGGACGGTTTGTCATCACAAAGGACGATCCGGAAGCGGATGTTGGAACGAGATAATTGACAGATATTAATATTTTATGGAAAATTTTTGCATAATTTTATTCCATCTGGAAAGATATTGTAATATAATAAAGCCAACGAAAAATTCGGAATTTGCAGATGAACTTCTTGAACTATCCTTATTTTTCAAGGCTTTTTTAGCTTCATACAGTGAATTGCTATGTGTTTACCCTTGCTTTTGCTCTTACGGGCAATTTACAAGGGCAAATTTCAATGATACAGCAATCTAAAAACGCCAAATAGGTTGTTTTCTAGCTAGAATTTGCATATAATATAGGTGGAAGTGAGGTGCATATAAAATGACAATAGATACAAACACAATGATTTCAATTACAGAAGCAAATCAAAATTTTTCAAAAGTAGCTAGAGTAGTTGACGAACATGGAACAGCAGTTATTCTGAAAAATAATGTGCCCAGATATCTGGTCATTGATTTCAGTAAAGCGGAAAAAGAAAAAGTTGCCAGTAATGAAGATGTATTTGCGATATCTGAACGGTTAATAAAACACAATACGGAAGCATATGAGGTTCTTGCAAAATGATTATTTTAAGCAAGGAACAGGTGCTAAAGCTTCATGCAAGTTTAATAAAAGCCACTGGAGGAAGTGACGGTATTCGTGATGAAGGAATGCTGGATTTGGCGTTAAATAATCCGTTTCAGTCATTTGGCGGAAAAGAGCTTTATCCAAGCATTCAGGCAAAGGCGGCGCGGCTTTGTTTTGGATTGGTAAGAAATCATGCAATGCTGGACGGAAACAAAAGACTTGGTACGCATGTTATGTTAGTTTTTCTTGCATTGAATGGATATGAATTGTATTACAGCCAAAAGGAGTTAAGTGATGTCATTCTTGCATTGGCATCCAGTGATATTGGTGAAAAGGAAATTTTACAATGGATAATTGAACATCAACAATAAGTTTCGTTCCTGCAGGGAAAGCAAGTGTATAGCATGGAACATAGACTGATACAGCATAAAAGAATGAGAACAAATTCATTAGAAAAAATTTGGAAATGGGAGATGTGATATAATTTCTTCCCTTTCGGAATTATATTCCCACGGAATAAAGATACTATAAATATGTATTGCGAGTGGCAAGCAAATATTTTATATTTATAATGTATCAGTGGAGATTTGGAGAAGGAGTGATAATAAATGATTTTTAAATATTGTGCGGAATGCGGTCATAAATTAGAAGATATTAAATGCGGTGATGATGATTGTAAGATTTGCCCCTTGTGCAGGAAATTATATGGCAATAATCCTTTACCCGTTGTAGAGGTTCTGGTAGTCAATGAATTTAATGAAATACTTCTTTTAAAGCAGAATTACATATCAGAAACTAAATGGACAGTCGTATCTGGCTATATAACAAACGGGGAAACGATTGAGGATACCGTTACACGTGAAGTAAAGGAAGAAACCGGACAGAATGTTATAAGCTGTAAATATATATCCAGCTATTACTTTGCCCCTAAGCAGCTTATTATGATTGGATTTATTGCTTATGTAAAGAAATCACAATTTTCAAACTCTGTTGAAGTGGATGACATTAAATGGTACAAAATGGATGAAGTAGATCGTGTGATAGCTCGCGAAAATAATTGTTCTGGTATGCATTGGGATAAATGTAGAGAATTTTTATAGTTTTAAAGAATTGTAAGGTAAGTGCAAATTCAACAATCTTAGACCACTGTATAAAAGAGCTTTAGAACTGCTTTGACAACGTTATCAATCCAATCTGCCATTTGAAAACTACATAAACACCACCAAAATGCCGCTGCATGGACAAAATCCAGACAGCGGCATTTCCCTGTCAGCGTTTCACGCTTCCTAAAGGCGAATCCCTGTAGATGCCGGATTTTTTCATTATGTTTTTCAAGTCCGTGCGTTCTTTTTCGGTCAGCTTTTCATAGCTGATTTGAAGCTGTGAACACATGACATAACAGAATTTATCAAGGGCGTTTCCCGGAAAGCGCATGGCTTTTTCTACATCTGCAATTATTTTCAGGGTGCTGGAATCATCCGGCGCACTCTCCGCATCAGCTTCATGCGCCAGCCGGATATCGTGGAGGATTGCGTCCCACTCCTTATGCGTGACATGGCAGAAATAATCTTCTTCCTGTATCTGCGAAGCCTGCAATGCCTTCAATGTTGTATCTTCTTCCTCCGGCTGGTATTTCTGCTGGATTTCTGCCCTCACAGCCTCAAGGGAGGCATTGATATCCTGAAAACGCATGGTGGCGATACCGTCCACATATATCTCTGCATCTGTCATAAGGGTGGTGAAATTTTCATGCGTGGCAATCTCGCAAAGCAGGCGGTTGTTGATGTGCCCGCTTTTTAACAGTTCCACCATGTCATCATTGATATGTAGCTCTGTAAGTCCGGCATCTGGGCGGTTCCTGTTTTCAGTGGCACATAAAAGGTAATCCGTGGAAACACCATAAAATTCTGCAAGCTTCAAGATGGATTTGTGGCTGATTTCTTTTTTTACATCATTTTCATAGCTGCCGAGGGCGGACTTTGAAATTTGTGTCAGCTCCGCAAGTTCTTCCAGTTTTAAATGCCGCTCTATTCGTAAGTCTTTGAGCCGCTCCTGTATGGTTATGCCCTGCTTCATGGTTTTATCCCCTTTCCGGCGGCTTGTTACCCGCCGCCATACTGATTATACCACACCATTCCGCAAACGTGGAATTTTTTGATTTTTTCAGTTCATTCCTGATTTATGGATATACGGGAATGGGAACAAAAATGTTCTATGATAGTATCAGTTCATCGATGGATTACTCAAGTGAGCGACAGCTCACTTTATCGCAATGACCGGGCTGATGGGATATGCTCCCCAGACGAAGTGACGCCATGAACTGTGAAAGGGAATGAAAATCCCCACCATAGCGAGCGCACCAGAGGGAACAAAACGCTGCCGGAGAAACCGGGGGCAGGAACGGCATCAGGAAGAACCGGCTGGGCTGTACTAAAATATGAATAACACAGTATGCAGGCAGAGGCATTACTCTACCCTGCCTGCATTGACAGGGGCTTAAAGCGGCATGGAAAGACAGGCTCTGTCCAGAATGTTTCTGCCGCAAACAACCCTAAAATAATACACAAAATGAAAGGAGAAAACAGACAAATGGAATATGAATTTATGACAGCAGACACGCCGCTGCCGTCCTGTATGCCATTTCCAAAAGCACTGGCAGGACTTTCAATCAGCAGCACGGCAAAGGTAATGTACTGCAAGATGCTGGATGCCATGCTCACAAAAAAGTTGGAGGATGAGAACGGAATCTTGTTTGTATATTTTCCTATTAAACAGCTTGCCTCTGAACTCTCCCGGTGTGAGATGACAATTAAGCGTTCCCTGAACGAATTGGAAAATGCCGGGCTGATTATGCGGGTAAGGCAACGAGGATTTGCGGAGCCAAATCGCATATACATTCTCATACTGAAAATATAATCAGGTATTCCAAAAAGTGGTGAATAGATGTATAATAAATCCGAAGATAAATCGGTGTTTGTGGAGGTTAATTATGAGCAAGATAAATGATGTATCAGTTGTAAAACAACAATATGCTATGGCAAATAACTTAAATACAAGAATATCAATTCATGATAAATATTCAACGAATAAGCTGGGGTTTGGGAATTGGATATTTTCAAATTATAGAATTGATAAAGGGGCAAAAGTATTAGAGTTAGGCTGCGGAACAGGAGATATGTGGAAAAATAGAGAGTCATTAATTTGTTCTTGCTCCAAGATAATACTTTCTGATTTTTCAGAAGGAATGGTTGCAACGACAAAAGATAATATAGGAAGCTATCAT
>VSNR01000363.1 GCA_009774345.1 Lachnospiraceae bacterium
ATATTAAGATTAATAGAAACATGGGATGTATTGAAATCTAACCGTTCTTTATTTTGCGAATTTATTCATAATTGTTTAATAGAAACATGGGATGTATTGAAATTGAGAATGGTTAGTGAAAAAACAATGAACGGCACAGAGTTTAATAGAAACATGGGATGTATTGAAATAATGTGAAACATAAATAAACAAAGCCCTTATACCTGGTTTAATAGAAACATGGGATGTATTGAAATCCCCTATATGTATAATGCCTGTCTGTAACATTTCTTGTTTAATAGAAACATGGGATGTATTGAAATCAACAATATCAATTGGGAAAACAAGCCCAGCGACAAGTTTAATAGAAACATGGGATGTATTGAAATGTTGCTGGATAATGGAAAAGTTACTGCAATAGTTGTTTAATAGAAACATGGGATGTATTGAAATGTAGCATTTCCACAGTGCCTGCAATAGTTGGTATTAGTTTAATAGAAACATGGGATGTATTGAAATCCATATACTTTTAGCGCATATAAGTTTTCTGACCTTGTTTAATAGAAACATGGGATGTATTGAAATTGGATTTGCTGATTGCGATAAGAGTGAGGGATTAGGTTTAATAGAAACATGGGATGTATTGAAATCTCATTTAATGGTGTTCTATCGCTTGGCTTGTTTTCCGTTTAATAGAAACATGGGATGTATTGAAATACGCATTCTGGACTAAATGTGAATGTTACGAACCAGTTTAATAGAAACATGGGATGTATTGAAATTCTAATGTTGCTGGAAGCGTTGTTGTCTCTGTCATTGTTTAATAGAAACATGGGATGTATTGAAATAAAGAAACCTTTTCTTTCCATACTTCCTTTTTTGAGTTTAATAGAAACATGGGATGTATTGAAATTGCGGTGTATGTTTTGTCCCTGCGTCTGACATGGATGTTTAATAGAAACATGGGATGTATTGAAATTACATCTTTACCTTGTCGGACAGTTCCTGTTTTAATGTTTAATAGAAACATGGGATGTATTGAAATATTTCTGTTTCCGCCAGCAATCCGAAACGCCAAAGGTTTAATAGAAACATGGGATGTATTGAAATGAGGAAGTCTATACTGCGGTGTGTCCCATACTGGGTTTAATAGAAACATGGGATGTATTGAAATTCATTTCTCCCTCGATGATTGATATGTAAAATATTTCGGAAAGAGACCGCACCAAAGAAATATCCCAAATTAGAGAAAACTAAGAATTTTGACTTGGCAGCGCACTAGATGAGATCAATGTGAAAACATATAGGATGCCAACTAGAAAAGCATATGGACATGAGGCTTGTTGAGGTGTATCAAAGCTGAAATAACAATTTCCTATGTTATTGCCACTATATCCCAAAAACAGTAAATGGTCTGTGCAGCGCTAAAAGATATTCAGGTTGTTGCATTTGCAGTTTCGGAGTTGACACAGTGATGCAATGGTCAAAGGATGTAGGAATCCCCGTGGATCTCAAGGAGATTGCCAAGAGATAGGTGATTCCATTCCTTGCTCCCATTGCCGGATATATAGCTAGAATAATGTAAGGGTTCAGTCAAATATTGTAGACAAATTGTTTTGTGACAATTTTTTCAGTAATTGACTATTCAAATGTATGATAGTGGATCAGGCGGTGCTGTCCAAAGTCATATTTCCAGAGATAATTGGGTCTTTTATGACGGTACATCGCTCTAAAGCTGACGATAAAATCTCCCACAAGCAGCAGCATAAAACCAATTGCGAGGATTTGCAGTGTTGTCTTTGGCAGATGTTCAACTTTGTCCAGAATCGGTTCCATCAGATATTCCATGAAAAATTCAATAATCCCAGCAAACCCCATGCTGGTAGGAAGCGAGGTATATTTGGTCAGATGAAATGGCAGCTTCTCATAATTCCAGTATGTAAAATCACAAAAATACTCCACAGTTTTTCCGAGCAGGATTTCACCAATGCTGACCAGAATTATCATCAGGAGAAAATATGCCAGATAGATCGTAAATTTGTTCGAAGATTTTCGTTTCAACCATTGCTTTGGCGTGCCGGCAATCAGATAAATGCCCACGACAGCCAATCCATATCCCAGCAAAAAGGGAAAGTACATATTTCGGTTGTTGATATACTGCTGGGTGACAGCAAGCCAGATATTTTCAACGCAGTATCCAAGGAAGGATATGATCGCTATAGCCAGCATATATGCTGCGGCTGTGTATTTCATAAGGTGCACCTCTTTCAAGTATTTGTCATTAAAGCATAATTCTACCACAAATAAAATGAACTTCCCATTAAGAAAATCTTAAATATTGTTAAATTTATGGAGTAAGCATCTCGACAAACGCGTAATGTGCTGCGATAGCATGAACGCCGGCAGTTTCCTCACGCCGGAGCAGGCTGTCAACAATATTTGCATGACAGGATAAAAGCTTCTCCCAGTCCCCGGGTGACAGATGTGCCTGCTGTTCCTGAATCGTGCATTCATACAATTGGGATAAGGTATCATTTAACAGAATAAACATACGGTTTTCGGAAAATTGAACCAGCGTGTCATGAAACTGTTTATCCAGAGTTGCGCGGTTTTCTGTGCTGCTGTTTTTCAGGGCGTCAAGACAGGCGCAAAGCTCTTGAATCTGTGTGTCCTGCACTTGTTTTACAGCGAGCAGGTAGGCGCTGGTCTCAATGCTGCGCCGAAGCTGGTGTACTTCTTTGACACTGCATTCCTTCATAAATAAGAGCAGGGAAAACATGCTGCCAAGACGCTGGTCAATATGGTTTACGAGAAAAGTCCCCTGTCCGTGACGGCTCTCGACGATGCCCATATTTTCCAGACTGCGCAGCGCTTCGCGGATGGAATTTCTGCTCATTTTGAGCGTTGCCATAAGCTGCCGCTCGGAGGGCAGCTTTCCGCCAATCGTAATCTCTCCCTTTTTTACCAGCATTTTGATATGCTCGATCACCAGTATATACACTTTGGATTGATTCATTTGCGAAGTCCTCCTTTACATCAGATTCGCAAACACAGATGCGCCCACAACTGTCAAAAGTCCTGCGACAGCGATGGCAAGGCTGCTCATAGCCCCTTCAACCTCCCCGAGTTCCATAGCTTTTGCAGTGCCGATGGCGTGGGAGGCAGTGCCAAGCGCCAGACCCTTTGCAATGGGTTCTTCGATTCGAAAGAGTTTGCAGACAAATTCTGCGAGGACATTTCCGAGAATCCCTGTGACAATGATAACAGCGACGGTGATAGTCTGGATGCCGCCTAGTTCTTCTGAGATGCCCATACCGATCGCGGTGGTGATGGACTTGGGCAGCAGTGTCACATACTGTTCATGGCTGAGGGAAAATAGTTTTGAGAGGAGCAGGACACTGACAAGGCTTGCAAGAACGCCGGCAGTGATGCCGCCTGCCACTGCCTTGAGATTCTTCCGAAGCAGTTCAAGCTGCTGGTACAGAGGTATGGCAAGACAGACGGTTGCGGGCGTCAGCAGATAACTGATATATTTCGCTCCCTCATTATAGTGTTTGTACTCCACCTTTAACAGTAACAGCACTGCCATGACGCAGACTGTAGCAATCAGCAGTGGATTCAGGACAGCCAGCTTGAATTTTTTGCGAATCAGCAGCCCCGCCTCATAGGCTGCAAGACTGATCATTGCCCCGAAAAATACAGAGTCTGTGAGATATGCTTTCATTTTCTGCGATGCTCCTTTCTTCGAATCATGCGCTGTGTGACCTGTCCGGTTACACCCATGACAATCACAGTAGTCAATATGGTGATGAGTACGACAGGAACAAAGATTGGTTTCAATGCGCTCCATGAATCCAGAAGTCCCACTGCGGCAGGAATAAACATGACAGGCATGATTTCTATGAGGAAGTCGGCGGCCTCTTTGACCTGTTCTAAACGAAGGATGCCAAGGCAGAGCGCCAGCAGCATGAGGATCAAGCCATAGACACTCGCCGGTATCGGAAGCGGTATGGCAAGATGCAGCAGCTCGCCGAGAAATGAGACAATGAGGATGATGGCAAATTGTTTTAGGTACTTCATAATGTTCACCTCCTAACTGGTAGTACCAGTTTATCATAATGCAAACAGATTGCGGTGTCAATATCAGTATTTCCAAAGTCTGCAAAATTTGATATACTGATAAATATGAATTATGCCTGAATCCGTGAGCCTTGCTCTAAATTATTTTCACAATGCCACATAATTCCAGTACTTGTAGCATGTTTTATAGCC
>VSNR01000364.1 GCA_009774345.1 Lachnospiraceae bacterium
AATGCGGAAGCCTTTGCGTTCACAGATGCATTGCTGGGGGAAGGAGTGAAATACGAAACCGCGGGTTCTCTACAGGAGGGACGCAGGATATGGCTTCTTGCAAAACTTCCTGACAGATACATCATAGAGGGAGAACAGATAGAACCTTATCTGGTATTCAGCAGTTCGCATGATGGCAGTGGTGCCATTAAAGCTGCAATGACACCCGTGCGTGTAGTATGCCAGAATACGCTCAACATGGCGCTTTCATCAGCAAAACGCATCTGGTCAACTGTTCATGTGGGAGATCTTGCGGCAAAGATGGATGAGGCACATAACACTTTATTACTGGCAGAGAAATATATGGGGAAATTGGGTACAGAGATCTCAGCACTGTCGAAGATTAAACTCTCTGACAGTAAGGTTATGGAATACATTAATATGCTGCTCCCGATGGATGACCAGCCAAGTGATATTCATAAGAAGAATGTTAACCGTATCCGTGAGGATTTGAAAATGCGCTATTTTGATGCGCCAGATTTAAAACATGTTGGAAAGAATGGATACCGTTTTATCTGTGCCGTTTCAGATTTTGCCACCCATGCAAAGCCGGTCAGGGAAACAGCAAACTACAGGGAGAATATGTTTGCAAAAACGATTGAAGGAAACCCGCTGATTGACAAGGCATATGAAATGATATGTGCGGCTTAACAAAACGGCATATAAAAAGATGCGTGCAGACTATTAAAAAAGTGTTTACAGGAAAGGATGATGAAAAATGTATGCGAAGTATGCAACAGCAGGCATGAGCAATGAAGAGTGGCTAAGACTTAGGAAAACGGGAATTGGCGGTTCCGATGCAGGAAGTATCTGCGGGGTGAATCCGTTTGGCAGTCCCATGAAGGTGTACTATGACAAGACCAGCAGCAATGTTGAGGAGCTGGATAACGAGGCTGTCCGTCAGGGGCATGACCTTGAGGATTATGTGGCACAGCGTTTTATGGAAGCGACCGGACTCAAAGTAAGGCGTTCTAACTTTATGTACCGAAGTACAGAATATCCGTTTATGATTGCAGATGTTGACCGCCTTGTAGTTGGTGAGGATGCAGGGCTGGAATGCAAGACTGCAAGTGCCTACAATACGGACAAATGGAAAGATGGGAACATTCCGCTTCATTATATCATGCAGTGCTATCACTACATGGCTGTCACTGGAAAGCGTACATGGTATATTGCAGCTGTAATTCTTGGACGGGAATTTACCTATCGTAAACTGGTGTGGGATGATGACCTGATTGCACAGATGATATCTGTAGAAAAGAATTTCTGGGAGAACCATGTTCTGCCGAGAGTACTTCCTTCACCAGATGGTTCAGACATCTGTAACGATATACTCAATGAGTATTTTCATTCTGCCAGAAAAGGAAGCAGTATCAAACTGGATGGTTTTGATGATAAATTAAAACGCAGGGCGGAAATCATGGAACAGATAGAGCAGCTGAAACAGGAACAGGGCATGATTGAGCAGGAAGTAAAGCTTTACATGAAAGATAATGAGTATGCATCCAGTGGGAATTACAGAATATCGTGGAGCAGTGTACAGTCAACAAGGCTTGACACAAAACGCATGAAAGAGGAACAGCCGGATATTTATAGGGACTATGCAGTACAGTCCGTATCACGCAGGTTCCAAGTCAGGGCAGCATAAAAGGTATGGATAAAAAGTATTTATAAAAAGGGCAGTCTGTTACAGGGCTGTCCTTTTTACAATGATTGTGCTAATGACAGGAGGTGAGATTTATATGAAGGAACATTTCTTAGACAGGCTGTATGGGGAGTATCAGGAATACAAGGCTTCGGTTCTGGGATGTACCAACGCTGAAATTTATGACAGATGTTATGAGATTGATGCTATGGCAAATTTTTATGAAATTCTTGCAGAAAAGACAGAAGAGCTTTCGGATGATATTCTGGAAACACTTTTGCAGCACAGGGGTATCCTGTCAAAAATGTATCAGGTATGGCTCAAAAAATATAGCAGCTGTTACAGTGAGATGCAGCAGCATGTAGAGGATGAATTGCAGGGATTTGTAAAAGAATTAAGGGGAGATGAGAAGGATGGGAAACTGCACAAATGAAATCCGGCTTCTAAGAGCTGACGAAATCGAATGCCGCATAGCAGTGATTAATGAAAAAGGTCTCAGTCTGTTATTATATAAGGATGCAAGAGTAGACCAGAAGATTCTTGATGAGACCTTCGGCGTATTTGGCTGGAAACGGAGCCATCAGTGCATAGACGGTAATCTGTACTGCACTGTTGAGATTCG
>VSNR01000365.1:0-1614 GCA_009774345.1 Lachnospiraceae bacterium
ATGCTACAGGTGAGTGTCGGTTTTTTCTCCAAATCCTCCTCTGTTGCAGGGGATGAGAGGGTGTATTTGTAATCTTCTGGCTTCGGAAGCGCTGCGCCTGTGGTGAGACTGATGTCTGATGCTGTGATTGTGACTTGCGCCTTCTTTATTGTAAAGTCAAAGGTCTGGCTGCTGCCGATGTAGTCTAGGTTTTCCTCTGGAATGACAGCAGTTAAAGTGTAGTCGCCTGCGTTGGTGGGCGCCTCGTTGGTTGCAGGGTATTCTGTGCCATCCGCCTGCGTTCCGGTGTAGGTGCAGACCAGAATGTCTTTGATCGCACCGGTGACATCGGTGCCGTCGGCTGTCGTTGCGAGGACTGTTGGAGATACTGGTTTTTTGCTGTAGGTGTAGTCCTTGGTGTCGATGCCGGTGAGGTTGACGGTTGTTCTGATGCGCTCTGTTATTGTCAAACTGATCTCTGCTGTGAAATCTTTATAGGTCACTGTCAAAGTCTGTGGGCCCAGGATGGAGGTGTCAATCTTGTCTGCATTGGTTGTATACTCCGATGCGGACAGGATAACGACGTCACCTTCGCTGTCGTGGTATTTTACTGTCAGATCGCTCGTGTTGATCTTGTCCCACTGGTGGTAGGAGGTCTTTTTCTTGGTGACGGTGATGCACTCTGATGGTCTTTCGTCTCTTGCTAACAGGAGGCTGTCTGAACGATCCTGCGGAAGTTCAATGTACTCGTTGCCCTTGATATCGTACCATGTGCCGTATGAAGGAAGGGCGACAGCGGCAAGAACATTTTGAGGAGTGTAGAGCTGTGTCAGGCGACTGTCACCATCAAATATATCATCTATATCCATGACACTGCTGAGATCAAAATTGCTTAAATCCAAACTGGTCAAATTACTACAATGGGCAAATATATATCTCATATCGGTTACTTTGCTAGTATCAAGACTACCTATGTCCAAATTAGTCAAATTCTCGCAGAACAAAAACATGCCCCTCATATTTGTTACATTACCAGTGTCAAAATTACTAATATTTAAGCTTGTCAAATTATTGCAGCCGCTAAACATCTCAATCATGTTCGTTACATTACTCGTATTAAAATTACTGATATCCAAATCAACTAAATTGCAATGGTAGAACATAAGCTGCATACTCTTTACATTCGAAGTATCAAAACTACTGATATTCAGGCTTTCCAAACTATCACAACGGAAAAACATTTCAGTCATATTTGTTACATTACCAGTATTAAAATTACTTAAATTCAAGCTTGTCAAGTTCATACAACTTCCAAACATCCAGCCCATATCTGTTACATTACCAGTATCAAAATTACTCAAATTTAAGCTTGTCAAATTATTGCAGCCACTAAACATACTATACATACTCGTTACTTTTTTTGTATCAAAGCTGCTTACATTCAAACTTTCAAGACTACTACAATAATTAAACATAAAAGACATAGATGTTACATTACTTGTGTCAAAAAAAGAGAGATCCAACCTTTTCAAACTTTCACATTCCGAAAACATGCCTTGCATAGCTCTTACTTTGCTGGTATCGAAACTACTTAAATCCAAACTATCCAGATTTTCACATCCTGAAAACATGTAA
>VSNR01000365.1:1714-7791 GCA_009774345.1 Lachnospiraceae bacterium
TTGCTGGTATCGAAACTACTTAAATCCAAACTATCCAGATTTTCACATCCTGAAAACATGTAAGACATATCTGTTACTTTGCCGGTATCGAAACTACTTAAATCCAAATTATTTAGATTTTTACATCCTGAAAACATGCTTCTCATATTTGTAATATTACTAGTATCAAGATTACTCAAATCTATACTTGTCAAATTCTCACAAAACATAAATATATTAGATGCATTTGTCATGCCTTTGACATTTAATTCCGCTGTGGTAATCACATCACGATACTCATACCATTGTGGCGCATCTGTAGATTCATAATCCGTCACATTTCCAGTTCCGGTAACTGTTAATTTTCCATTTGTATCAATCTTCCATTCAATATCACCAAATGTATCCTGTACAAGAACACCTTCGATCTCCGCCTTTTTCAGTACAATACTATCCGTTTCCTTAGGCAGTTGTGTATATTGGTTATTATTGGCATCATACCAGACAGCTCTTCCCGGCAGCAGCACATTTTCCTCTTCCGGCACATTTTTAGGAGTATGAATTTCTTTCAAGGCAATACAAGCCTCAAACATCTCATCCATACCCGTTTCATAGTATCCATCTGATTCAACTCCTACAGACTCGACATTAAAACTACTCAGATCAATACTTGTAAGACGACTGCATCCGTAAAACATATAACTCATATCGGTTACACTGCTTGTATCAAAACTACTTAAATCCACCGTCGTCAAATTCTTACAGCCAGAAAAGACACCGTTCATATTCGTTACATCTCGCGTGTCAAAACTGCTTAAATCAATACTTGTCAGTTTCGTACATCTTTCAAACATTCGATCTATGCGCTCAAGATTCTCAGTATTAAAATGATTGAAGTCTATGCTTTCCAAGTTCTCACAGCCACTAAACATATAAGACGTACTAACTAATTGACTGGTATCAAAATTGCTTAAATCCACCGCCGTCAGATTTCCGCAGTCCCAGAACATTCCTCCTGCATCAGTCATGCCTGTCACCGTAATCTCTGCTGTTTTTATTGTTTCCCGATCATCAAACCATGGCGCTCTATAGGTATCTACATAGCTACCATTTCCAGCAGGTGCAAAGTCTCCGACACCAGTTACTCTTAACTTTCCATTTGCGTTAATCGTCCAAGTAATGTCATTTCCGTCTTCTTGATACGTCCCCTGTTTAACAATTTCTGCTTCCTTTGTCAATACAATACTCTCTTTGCCCTTTGGCAGCTCAGTATAGACGTTGCCTTCTGGATCCTGCCATACTCCCTTTTGAGGCAGTGCGATTGATAATGACAGATTATATGGCGTGTTGATCTGCGTAAGTGACTCACACCCTGAAATCATAGTTTCTACATTTTTCTCACTCTCTATATTGCCAAAATAAAAACCTCTTAAATCTAAAGACTTTAGTTTAAGGCAGCCTCCAAACATATACGACATGTCCATCGCTCCCGTCTCAAATCCACTTAGATTCAGGCTTTCTAGGTTATTGCAGTCTGAAAACATATCACGCATGTAGCCAACATGTCCTGTGCTAAACGAAGTTACGTCCAAACTTACTAACCCGCTACATCCATGAAACATTCCCTCCATGCTACCTACCATTCCAGTATTAAAATTACTTAAATCTAAATTTGTAAGCCCGTTACAGCCACTAAACATAAGTTCCATGTTTCCCACTTTGCTAGTATCAAATCCACTTACATCTAAGTTTGTCAGACTATTGCAGCCGAGAAACATAGCCGCCATGTCCTCTACATTGCTCGTATTAAAACCACTTACATCCAAATTCTTTAAACAATGACAATGATAAAACATATCCATCATACTTCTTACATTGCTTGTATCAAAGCCACTCACATCCAGATTAGTAAGACTCTCACATTGATAAAACATCCCTTCCATTGTTGTTATAGAATGGGTATCCAGCTCACTTACATCTGCCTCGATCATTTTATTGCAGTCATAAAACATATACCTTGCGTCTGTCATTCCCTGCACATGAATCTCAGCGCTGATGATAGAATTTCGAAAATCATACCATGGCGCCCTTGACCGTTGTTGATACGATGCAGCGCTTGCAAAATTTCCAGTTCCTGAAACTGTTAATTTTCCATCATTATCAATCACCCAGGTAATATCATTGTCTTCTTCTTTGTACTGTCCTTGTGCGATAACTCCCTCTAGCTCTGCTCTTGTCAGTGTGATGCTTTCTGATTTTTTAGGAAGCTCTGTATACTTACTGCCATCTGAGCCGTTCCATAAAGTACCTCGCGGCAGACTTGGCGACTCAGTTTCCGGTACATTTCGCGGCGCTTTGATTTCACTGAGTGCAATACAGCTGATAAACATATCCTGCATACCTGAACCATCATATGTATCAATTTTCTGACATGCACTGCTGACATCAAAACTGCTCATATCCACATATGTTAGATTACTGCACCCAATAAACATTTCCCCCATATTAATCACTTTGCTGGTATCAAAGCTGCTAAGGTCTAAACTCTCCAAATTTTTACATTCCATAAACATTTGAGTCATATGCTCTACATTACTGGTATTAAAACTGCTTAAATCAAGATTTTTAAGGTTCTCGCAATATCCAAACATGCGATCCATGAACACTATCTGACTGGTATCGAAATGACTTAAATCAATCTCTGTCATATTCCAGCATCCATCAAACATATAGCGTGCATCTGTCATTCCCTTAACATCAACTGACGCACTCTTAATAGCATTGTTAAACTGACTCCATGGCGCTCTTGTTCCCCAATTACTAGCTGGCGCAAAATCCCCAGTACCTGTCACAGTCAGCTTCCCATCCAGATCAATTATCCAAGTAATATTTTCATACGTCCCCTGCGCGATCACATCCTCCGCAAGCACTTCCTGCGTTTCACTCTCCTGCACTTCCGTCTCTGTCTCGGTCTCGCCAGTCAGTGTCTCCTCGGTCGTCTCTTCCGCAGTCGTCTCCTCTGTCTGTGTCTCCTCCACTTCTGCGGTTTCTGTCACAGTCTCTACCGATGAAGTCTCCTCTGTCCGTGTCTCCTCTACTACTGCGGTCTCTGTCACGGTCTCTGCCGACGAGGCGTTTTCCGTCTTAGATTCTTCTACACTTGTCTTTTCCTCTGTACGTTCTTCGATTGTACTTTCTTCGGGCTCAGACGCTGTTCCCTGCGTTGTACGCTCCTCTGCGCTTTCTGTCTCGCTTGACACAGACTCCGCTGACGCTTGAGATTCGGTCTCCTTTGTGGTCTCTTCCACTTTTGATTCAGCCGCAGACTCCGCCGACGCTGTTGATTTTTCCTGATCTGTACCCTCTTTTGTTTCTTTTTCCGTTTCTTTTTCCGTATCTTTTATTAAATTTTCTTCGATTGTCTCAGCCGCCGCTGTGCTCTCCGCCGCGGAGACACTCATCCCTGCATCTGTCAGCACCATCGCCGTGCTCAGCAGCATACAGAGTGTCCTTTTTGCATATTTACTCCATTTTCCCACGATCTTTCTCCCTTCCTTATGAAAATAACTTATCGTAAACGGCAAATATTTTTGTCCTCCAATACGCTACCCGCCCCTGAATCCTATTCTTTTCGCAGCGTGCCTGCGCACTTCATTATCACAACAAAAGACCATGTACCCGACAAAAATGCTGCGCATTTCCGTCAAAGTACATGGTCTATTTTTATAAAACCCACCACGATAAAAAGACCAGATTATACTAAGTCTGGTCTGGTCTGGTCTGGTAAGATTTTCCCTTACTTTCATCCTGAAGGCAGTACATTTGTGTATAATTTTATATCATGGATTACCTGTCTGAATTATTTTCTTACTATGAGTATACCCGCTATATACTTCTGATGTCAACTACAAAAAAGGTTTTTTATGGTCCTTTTATCCTATCAGGCATTCTTTCCCTCTGAATGCAAACCCATATTTATGAATCTGTTTCGGGAAAAATCCGTCTGCGATCAGCTTGGCATCATATAGTTTTTCGTCAATCTGGGCATGAGCGTTTGCAACTGTCTGCGCAAGGTCTTTTTCCTTCAATGGTTTGTGCACTTTAAACTCAATGATGTATGCGTCATCACATTCCCTGTTTTTGGGGCTTAGCATAATATCATAGCGGCCAAAACCGCTCTCCCGATTGGATGTGATCTCAAATCTTCCTGACAGATCAACCATCAGTCCAAGCACAAAACCATGATAAAACCGTTCTGGCGCATCGTCGTCCGATACCCCTTTGGCGATATCAAAGCTCGAAAAGCTGTGCCGCGCGATTTTATTCATAAATTCATTCATCCCTTCCACATCGTTTAGGAGGAGCGCCTTGATGAAATTATTGTATGACGCCTCAGCATTTCCGCCAAACCAGTTTTTGACCATTTTTCTAAACATCCGTCTTGTTTCAAGGTTCGTGATGGTAAGCGTGTACCAGACATCCCCTTCCTCCCCTACGCCTTCCTCGTCGGCATCCAGTGTTCTCACTGCTAATACTTTCAGACAGCCTGTTGCGAGCAGGAGGCTCCACACGGCGTCTGCGCTGCCGTTTAGCTGGTCAAACACAATCTTTTCGTCAATTTCCGCCTCAAAGCTTTTTCCCTGAAGAAGGTCTTCCATGATCTGTTTGATGTATGGCGTTCCTTCCTGAATCAGCTGATTGACAAGTCCGTTCCCGCTCGTGTTTGACCAGTAGGTATCATATTTTCCTTTTTCGTTTAAAAAGGACACAATGGACCATGGATTATAGATATCCTTACAAGTGCCGAATGTAAATCCGTCATACCACCTTTTTACTTTCTCTTTCTGCTCTCCCAGTCCGGCATCTTCAAGTGCTGTAAAAACTTCCTTTTCTGTAAATCCAAAAAATGTCATATATTTATCAGAAGTTGTTGTGATGACATTCAGGTTATTCATGCCAGTAAAGATACTTTCTAATGGTTCACGAAGTGAGACATTTGGAACCCGGGTAATTCCTGTGATCAATCCACGCTCAAGGTATTTGTTTGTCTTAAACGTTGAATTGTACAAAGCACTGAAAAATTGAACTGCCTCCTCCCAGTATCCTGAAATCCATGCAGCCTGCATTGGCGTGTCATACTCATCTAAAATAATGATTACTTTCTTACCATGATAGTTCTGCATAAAACCTGCCATTGAACGTATCGCATCAACAGCCAGCTGCGCATCAATCCCTGGTTTTATATGATGATAATATTCCTGCTCTTTTTCGTTCAACAGGCTGCCTTTCAACAGATAATCATTCTCGTTATATAACTCCGTAATCACATGCGTAATCCTGAAAACCATCTCCTCATATGTTGCTGCTTTGACATTGGCAAAGCTCAAAAAGATTACCGGAAAAGTACCCTGTAGCTTCCTGTACTTATACTCCCCGTCAGGAGATTTTTCCTCCCATATGGACAGCCCTTCGAACAGATCACTTCTATCTGTGTACTTGTTAGAGAAAAAACACTCCGTCATACTCATATTTAATGTCTTTCCAAACTTGCGCGGGCGTGTGATCAGCGTCACTTGGTCTGCATTTTCCCACCATTCCCTGATGAAATCTGTTTTATCAATGTAAAAAATTTGCTGTGTTCTTACTGTCTCAAAGTCCTGATATCCAAGTCCTGCCCTGTGTTCATTCATATGATATCCCCCTTTTCTGTTACCAGTATACACGATACAAACTTTTTTCACAATATCAGATTCCCTCTCACATCCGCCATTATCCTGTCATTCACCGCTGTCTGTCCATATATCCAAGGAATCCACATTTAGAATCTGCATATAGATAGATTTCCAGCTCTGCCCTGCTATTTTGGGAAATGCGAGCAAGACTGTATGTCGTTTTTAGATCAGTACCAATTATTGTCACTTTTTCCTCCCACGCATAGTATAATATTACTCATAGTACGCGTTATATTTTATCACATTCTTTTTCCCGTCGCTGTCAATGGAATTTATTCCTGTGCCATACAATATTCTTGTATGATATATTGTCAACTCTTTATATCCATCCTTTAAGTTATCTACATAATAATTCATATGCTTAAA
>VSNR01000366.1 GCA_009774345.1 Lachnospiraceae bacterium
AGTGAAGTATCAGGAGTGGTTGTAATGGTAACTACGGCGGATTTTATGTGAGTTTGTACTGCCGTGAATAATTCGGGTTTAAACATATTATCCAAAAAATCAAATAAAATGTTTAGATTATCCCTGCAACACCGCCTATACAACTCTCCAGAACCGTCCGCAAACATAACCTTACTTTCACACTTATCAAACGGAAAAAGAAGATCACTACTATTATACATTTGATTTTTTGATGTAATAGCAAATCTTATTTTTCCTTTTGCCTTCTGTTCAGTAAGTATTCGTTGGATATCTTTATAAAATGTTATTTCTTCATCAAACCAAATATAAATATCGTTCTCGAGCCCATTTGCCTTAATTTGTTGCAGCTTCTTAACATTATTCACTGAATTAAATGCGCCAAATAGAAAGTAACTCATTTTAACCATTCTCCTTATTTATTTTAGCTGATTATAATATCCCGGAGTAAGTGCATCACCATCTTCACCGACTCTTTATCTGTTTATAAGTATAACTCTATATTAGCACATTTTTTCAGCAACAGGTAATACTGTTGGCTTACTTGGTCGTACTGCTTACCGTTGAACTTAAAGCGATTATGGACTTTTTCTTCACATGTGGTCAGGTTGTCCCCTGCATCGTACTCATTCTTAATCCTCAATTACAAAATCATATTCCCGTGGAGAATTTATATTAATTGTAATAAGTCTATACTTGTTACTCACCGCATCTACTGCATCGCTATACCAAATATTACTTCCCTTATTTTGCTTATTACATTGTTTCTTTATCGCCTTTTTAAATGTATTAAACATTCTTAACGATTCGGGACTATTGCTGATCGTTCCTATATGATTCATTATCAGAAATTGATCCTGGTATACTCCTCCTGGTTAACTCATTTATTATTGCTGGATGATTCGTTATTATAGACTCATATTGTTCAGGATCTTGCATCTTCAATTTAGAATGATCTAATATAAAACAGAATCTATTTCTATTAGCACAAAACACTCTGTCATAACTTATTCTATAAACCTTTTTAGTTCCTCCACCAACTGATACACCGTTGTTCCGGGATCAAATTCTGACGGTTGAAATCCACCCTTCTCAAAATCTGCCATTCTACGCTTTGCATTTTTGATCGCAGTGTTCACTCCATCATACCAATCCACCATATTATATATGTCCTCATAATTCTTTTGATATGTCCCATCACCCAAGTTATATTTCTGAAACAGGTCATCTAGCTTCGCATTCCATTGACGTCTGTGCAGTGCCGAATCACTATAATTAAAGTGCAAATATAACCAGTATTCAAAAGATTGATTGCTCCATGCAATGCGAAATCCCTGATGCTCCCCCTCCTCTATTGCCTGATTAAAGTCCTCAAAATCATCCTTGTCAAATACAATCCAGACATTCTGATACATTATTTTTGCATCTTTTACCAGTTGTTCTGCTACTTCAATCAACTTACTCGTTGAACAGCCCTCACCATGAATGTCAATAACAGGCGGTACTACAACATCGACAACTCCTCCCATATTTTCCAGAATGAGTTTCTGCAGTCCCTTAAAATACAACGGTTCTGTGCGTTCTCCTTCTGTCACAATCAAAAAAGAATTTGCTTTAGGTGTTTTATAATCATACTGCCGCTGTTTCCTCGCCTCACGCCGCTTCTTAAACAAATCATCAGAGCCCATTTATTTACCCTCTTTCATTCTAAACTCCTGCAGCATAGGAATGCCGCCATATACACCAGCCAGATAATCCTTCTCAAAAGAGGCGTCCGATCGCACTTTAAAATCCGAGAGCGCTGACAATTCAGAATAACCACATTCATCTTTCTGCACAAACCAAATCTGATCCCGTCTAAAGAACTTTTTGTCCATCAATGTAGTATCATGTGTTGTGTAAATTAATTGCGCTTTCGAACTGTTATCATAAAATAAATCAATCATATATTTTAACAGCAGCGGATGCAGCTTAATATTCAGTTCATCTACGAAAATGAGCCTGTCGTATAAAATTACCTTACGCGCAAAAATAAAAAACAGAATACTTTTTATCGTTCCTTCTGACTCAGAATACAAATTCAGCGGATATTTTTCTCCATCTTCCCCTATATGATATGTTTCAAACCTCACCTCTTTTTGGCTGTCATCATGTCTGATATATCTGATATCCCTAATTCCGGTATCAATTGCCGACAAAAAGTCCAATAGTTCCTCTTTTTCATTGTCAATTGCCGCTGGAAGAAAAGTTTGTATAATTCTGCTATTTTCCCAAAAGTTTATCGGAACAATAAGAATATCATCCATTATTCCCGCATAAACTGTCTTATAGATCGTTGTCTCCAATTTGAGTTTGCTAAAAAAAGACAGGACTAATGTTTCTGTGGGAATCTGATCTTTATATAAGTCACATTCCCGCCTGACAGAAGCGCCAAATTCCACCTTATCTGTCGTTCTCTCAAAAATCATCGCTGTTCTGTTTGTCTCCAGATTTTTTCTGTATAACCACTCTGTGACAATGCATTTCCTATTGTATTCGAATCCGTACTTATACTCATAGCCGCCTAAAATCTGTATCAGCTGAAATTCTGAATTTTCATGACTTATATCAAATAAAAATGGTCTGTAGTATGTGTCGATCGCTGTCAATTCCCCATCCTCCACATTATTGAAGGAACTGGAAACGATTTTTTGAAAATACCGCATGGCACGATGCAGATTGGACTTGCCGCTTGCATTTGCTCCATAAATTGCAGCAACCCTGAGAAATTTCTCACCATTCCCACAATCAGCCAGATTACATTCATGTTCCTTGTACGCATGAATTGCTGACATATCCAGAATTGTTTCCTCCCTAAATGATAACACATTTTTTAACATAAACTGTACCAGCATATCTAAACACCTCCCTATATGATGTATTATATGCTGATTTAAAATATTATGTCAATATTTTTGTGATTTTTTCTCATTTTTGCGCCTTAAATCAGAGTTATAATCTCATTTCACTCTGTATACTTTCCCTAAGCGTGTATGAATATTCTATCTGATGCACGTCACACAAAAAAGAACAATGTCTCAGCATTCGGTACAATAAAAATATTCGGCATGTTTCAAACTAAATCAAATCAATATCCGTTAGACTTTAAATTTCCATCCAGATAGAATATCTAAATTCATTCTCAATAAGGTATCAACTCATGCAATCCTTGCAGACGGCGCCCTGTTTCTTTTCCATCAGCAGTTCTTTCCACCAGACGCCATGTTGGCAGCTCCTCCATTCCAAACTCTGCCTCAAAATCACTGAGTTGAGACAGCACATCAGAATAAGCCTCCAAGGCAATCTGGTATGCAAAGTCCGCTATGAGTCCCGGTGTTGCCCCGGCTTCCATCAATGCCGTACTTTCTGATGTTTTAATCTTCCCTTCCTTAATCAGTTTGGCATATGAATCATCATAAAATCTCAGTCTCTCATTAAGTCGATACACAAAATGATACCCTGCTAACCACGCTATCTTTTGATTCTGCTGTTCCTCCTCCGCAGTAAGTCTTGCTGCACCTTCAGGAAGCCCTAATTCAATAAACTTTTTTTCCAGCTCTTCTCTTGTCATTTAGAAATCACCTACCTCCTCAAAACGAAACCCCATCAATCCATTTCCATCAACGTTTTCTTTAAACGCTTCGGTCACAAAAGCAGCATCGGTATAAATACTTCCTTCGCATATTACTTTAAAGATTGGGGCTTTTGGTATCTTTTCTTTTATTAATGAAAATTTTCTTATATAAGTAATTGCTCCTCCATTATAAGTTGCTATGATATTATTTAAATCCAATGCATCTGCAACACATAAAATATTTAATAAATATAGTTTTTTCTCATTTTTCACAGGTATAAATTCAACGCTTTCTGCCAACATGGATTCCAAGCTATTTTTTGCCCTCTCACTGACAAGGTAAAGCCCTGACCCGTTCCACAAATATGTCATATCAGATTCTTTTCTTCCATGAATAACATGTACTTGAAGATCATCTAACATCCCATTTTGTTTTTCTGCCATATAAATCTTTCTCTCAAAATCCGACAAAAACATCTTATCCCTGTTCACTAACTGATATTGCTGACTGTCATCTCTTTTTCCTGTGTCTACACCTAATTTCCATATCTTCAAATCACATCTCTTCTTCCTATTATTGTATACAAAACCAAAAATAATTTTGGTTCCGTATCATTCCTCTGCAACCATATTATTTATAAAACTCATCACACAAAAACTCATATTCCGGCCAATACGTTCCCGTTCCTTTCGGATCCTCAATATACGAATAATACCTTGTCATAATTTCATCATTCCCTGTTTTCTCCTGATACATCAGCCAGCCATAGGAATCTTCTCCATGCATGCAATAGACCGCAATCCCCGTCACTTTGTCTTCGCTGTGCTTTGTCGTCACCAGATACGTTTCCTCATTCCACCGTATCATATAAAATTCCTCATTCAGTCCGACTGCCCGCATAAAGTAAGCGTCTCTTCCATGTCCGCACTGGTAATTATAATAAGAGTACTTACCTCCATCTTCTTCATGCTGAATCATTAGATCACCCGTATCGTCAGCAACAAACCACGCATCATCCCTCGTCTTTAATTCGTCAAGATAATAATATGCCAGCAGTCCTGTCTCATCTGTCATACTATATTCCTGCTTCTCTACATCGGACAACTGCCGGTACTCTATCTGGTATTTCTCGATAAATTCATAAAAACTGTCTTCTGCCAGTATTTTTTTTATTTCGTTTTCCAGTGCATTTGGAAGATCTTTGGGCGCATTCTTTTCTTTCTGAAAATTGATGGCGTCATCCCCATATAAAATCAAATCCACCACCGTCGCATTGCCCGAGAATGTCCCGTCACGATTCTGAAGAAAAATTTCCTGAAAGAAAGGCACCAGCGATTTTTCTTTCATCGCTATCCATACCCTGATATCGCTCCTGCCGTCTTCATTGATATCCTCCACTGAAAGTTTCACAATTTCCATAAGGTTGATATATGCTACATAAAAATCATAATAAATGTTTCCATCCTTGTCCGTCATATACAAAGCAGCAGATGGTCTCACTTCATTATTATACATGCCGACTGCAAAGTATCGGTATCCCATAGAATCTAATTCCATTCCGAATGACATTTGATCATTTGGGATAAATGGTTCAATATCCGACAGATGATATGGGCGGAACTTGTCTACTGTTTCCATGCGGTCTCTATTTTCTTCTGCTCTTTGGGAATAAGTCACTTTTACAATAATCTCAACTGGGGACAACAGCTCTATTTCCACATTTCCAGAATCCTCCTCATGTTCAAAATCAAATTCTGCCTTATTTCCTTCAACTGTTCCCATAAAGGTTCCAAACAGCCTTCCTCTGCCTTCTATTTCACACTGATTCAGTGCAGTGATTGTAAATGAGTATACATCATCCTGCGCGTCATTGTATATCCATATTTTCCCAATATATTCATCATATTCGATACTATTGTTTTGTTCTCTCTCAATCTCTCTTTCAATTTTATCTTCTTCATGGTTATATTTTGTATCATTTATAGTGCCATTGACAGCCTCTTGTTTGATTTGATGGCTGCATCCAGTCAATAACACAGCCATTAAAATACAAATACATTCATAAAAACATTTTTTCCTTTCTAAACTCGCCCTAACCTTACACATCACGCTGTACATTGATTCCAAATACGAATTCCCCCTTATCATTTTTTTCAAAAAAATATTCTGTTAAAATCATTCCTTTCACCACTTCTGGTTACACACCCCCATAGGTAATGTCCTCCATTATTGTTAATGCATTGATTGGCATTTCCGTATTATAGATTCGTTCGATTGTTGTCTCATCAATCATCCAAACTTCTCCTCTATAATCACCGTTTAAAATCAAAATATATTGACGATCGATATCATGGGCATTGTTTGTTTTTCCTCTCGCGACAATCGGCATACAGCCATGTAATAACTGATACTGTGGTAACGCCCATGGAGATATTGTCTCGAATTTTTCATAATCAATGTTTTTAAATAAATATTCCCATATCGTCTCACTTCCTTTCCAGCCATATAACTTATTGAAACCATTTTCATCAATAAATAACGCTTGGTAATCCTCTTTTGTCTGGACTAAAAACGGCTTGTCCAGATTCGCTAAAGATTCATTATCAGACAAAGAATATATTTCAGACACATACCACGGAGACTTTTTGGCACCATTTCCTATTTGTGATAAAAAGGCAATATATTCTTCTGGTAATGAAATATTATGCCGCTTTTCAAACGCATGAATCTCCTCTATCCCTGCTGGTGGATTCATTACGATCTTTACTTTTTTTACATACTTTTTGCATCGTTCAAGCAAATCAGCCTCCTGAGGATACTCTAGCTTCTTACACGCTGTCATAAAATCATTCAATCCATCTGTTAAATATAATTTGAACCATTGTAAGAAACCACATTTCACCAATCGGAACAAACCATATTCTGATATTTGCCATATCTCCCCTTTATGTATGCCGTTAATAATTAGAATCCATTGAATATTATTACAGGTATTATCTGCCATAATTGTGATGTTTCCCTGACACGCTATCATTTCCCACCTGTCAGCTATCATCTGGTCTATAACATCCTCATCCGCCTCATCTTCAGCGCCTTCCACGGTGTCACCCCAATCAGGCATCCAACTATGTTCAAGCGGAAAGGGTAAATCAATATTTTCTAATGGATAATTCAGCGATTCATATTTTTCTAATGAAATAAGTTTCTGTTCCCCATAAACTTCTGACTGAATTACTCCCCCATCGCCTATTTTCGTAATAAATTCAACATATTCTATTGGCAGGGAAATATTATACTTTTTTTCAAATGCACTTACCTTTTCCGGTGCTATTACAGGATTTAGCACAATCGATTCTGCCTTTTCAAAATTTATTGTATCTATTACCTGTTTGATTTCCTCTATTTTCTTCATATGCTCTCTTTCTCTTCTCTCCTTTTTCAAAGGAATCATTCTTCCTCCATCTCTGCGTCTGTAAGATTCTCATAAAATAATTCTTCTAAGACGTCAGAAACCATAAAATTATTT
>VSNR01000367.1 GCA_009774345.1 Lachnospiraceae bacterium
ATTGTATTCATATACCACATATTGATTGCCATTGTTATACTACATATTATCAAAATAAATAGAAAATCTTTTACCAAGAACTTCTTCATATCTTTAGAATTGAAAGTAAACAAATTCAGTTGCAACTCCTTTCTGAGAAAACAAAACTACTAATAAAGCAATGATTATGTAGCAGCTCCATCTCACTAAAATATTGCTTCTTCCCAACAATGCTATAACATCATATTTATACCAGACTATATCAATTAAAATTAAAATTCCTATAAGTAAACTCAAATAAATTAAAACCCATCTTGATATTCCGAGTGCATTGAATCCATTCACAAAATATGACACTGGATTCCAAATTCCAGCAAATAAATTTTTAAAAATATAAATTGCATCCGAGATGGATTGTGCTCTAAAAAAGCCCCACGCCATATTACAAAACACAAATACCATAAGCCATGCCAAAAACTGTCCGATTTTTTTCTGTTTTATTTTTCTAATAGGAATATCAAAGGTATTTTCTAAAATCTGAGCGGCTCCATGAATGCCGCCCCAAACCACATAGGTCCAGTTCGCTCCATGCCAAATTCCACTTGCCAAAAAAGTTATCATCAGATTCAAACTATGCTTGAATTGAGAACAGCGGTTTCCGCCCAGCGAAATATATACATAATCTCTAAACCATGTTGATAATGAAATATGCCATCTCTTCCAAAATTCTCTGACAGACCTTGACAAATATGGTACATCAAAGTTCTTCATCAAATCAATTCCCAAAAGCTTTGCTGTTCCGATTGCAATGTCAGAATATCCTGAGAAGTCACAATATATTTGTATACTAAAAAGGAATATTACTACAACAAGTGAAAAACCTTTATAATCATTTAAATTGTCATACACTTGATCAACATAGCTCGCAATCGTATCTGCCACTACGATTTTCTTATAATATCCCCACAACATAAGTTTTAGTCCGTCTGATGCCTTCTCATATATGAATTTCTGTTCTCTCTGAATCTGTGGCAGCAAACTGTTTGTTCTCTCTATGGGTCCTGCTACTAATTGAGGAAAAAACGAAATAAATGTAGCATAATAGCCAAAATGTTTTTCTGCTTTCGTCTCACCTCTATACACATCTATTACATAACTCATTGTTTGAAAGGTATAAAAAGAAATTCCTACAGGGAGCAGCAAATCCAACGTAAACGGGCTCCACTGAATCGAAAATACTTTCAACAGCTCTCCTAAACTAACCAAACAAAAATTTAAATACTTGAATACAAAAAGTGTCCCTAGGCTAACAATAACCACACCGATAAGAAACAACCGTTTTGTCATTTGATTCATCGTATTCTCTATACCAATAGCCGCCAAATATGAAATGACCGTTGTTCCGAATATCAATATAATATATGTCGGATTCCAACTCATATAAAAATAATAGCTGGATATCAGCAAAAAGAACCACCTGTACTTATGCGGCATGAACCAATATAAAATAAATACAATCGGTAAAAAAATTGCAAAAGCAAATGAATTAAATAACACATTATTCTCCTCTTCACATTCCCGCACAGTATCGTTTTAC
Source organism: Lachnospiraceae bacterium (assembly GCA_009774345.1). Taxonomy (GTDB): domain Bacteria; phylum Bacillota; class Clostridia; order Lachnospirales; family Lachnospiraceae; genus COE1. The sequence continues at coordinate 1,577 of VSNR01000367.1, forward strand.
TCTTTTTTAACGTCTTGTTCTGCACAAATCTCGCCCTGTTTTTCCTCTGCGCTGTGCACGATATCACTCATCATATACATTTCCCGCGCAAAGTATATTGGCCTATTTTTGACCTCCATATAAATCCTTGCCATATACTCACCAATCATACCCAATATAGTTATAATTACACCACCTAAAAACAGCATTAGTATCATAATCGACGCATAACCTGTTCTGGCAGAGGATGTCCTCGACGCACCGATAAAAACATAGATTGCAAATAGAAACGCCAGCAAAACAATGACCATCCCCAGATAGACCACTCCTCGAAGCGGTGTTGTCGCAAACGCAAAAAATCCGCTAACGGCATACTTAAACAGTCCTAAGATATTCCATTTTGTTTTCCCGGCAACGCGCTCTACATTCTCGTACTCGATCCACTTATTCTTAAATCCTACCCAGGCATAAATACCTTTTGTAAAGCGTTCTTTTTCCGACATGGAGACAATCGCATCTACCACACTGCGTTTCATCAGGCGGTAGTCTGTACTGCCCGGAACGAGGTCAATCACCGTGATATGATTGATCACATGGTAAAACGTCTTAGAGAGCAGGCTGCGAAATACGGGCTCCCCTTTTCTGGATACACGCCTTGCGGAGGCGCAGTCATATCCTTCCTTCTCCAATGCGTCAAGCATCTCGATCAACAGTTCTGGCGGATGCTGCAGATCTGCGTCCAGCACAGCGACGTAATCTCCTGTGCTTCGGGACAAACCCGCATAGATCGCCGACTCCTTGCCAAAGTTGCGCGAGAGCGATATATACTGTACTGTGCCCTGTTCTGCAGCGGCTAACACCTTCTTGATCTCCTCCATTGTGCGGTCTCTGCTTCCGTCATCGACATAGGTGATGACAAACCGCGCATCTGGGATCTGTGCAAATACTTCTTTGATTCTATTATAAAACAGTGCCACGCAAGTTTCTTCATTGTAGCAGGGCACAATCAATTCAATCGTTTTCATCGCATTTTTCCTATTTTTTACAATTACTACTAATGACTATACACCGTTATGCGGCTGTCGTCAAAGAGATTTTCACCCAATTGTTTCAAATGGGTATCCGATCGCTGTCATTCCAGCCCTGAATCCCCTGTCAGCAGTTACGATCACGATCGATTCCCCTTCCTGAGAATATGCTTTTGCTGTCCCCAAAATCATAGCATCCATGGATTTAAAATTATATATTAACGCCTTTTGGATAAATATCTTCGCTTCACTCAATACCTCATCTGTAATATCAAGTACTGTGACTTGAAAACGTGAATTGATACCTGTTGAAATCTCATGTTCCATCTTGAGCCAATCATGTATCTTAGCGCCACTCCATTTCTTTCTTTTTTCGACAAGATATTGCCTGCCACATGGATGATTGGAATCTGCATGAATCCTGTCACTCACAGACGTTTGTCTGCTTTGACCTCTGGCATACTGTCCAATCACCGAAATAATTTCAATCTGAGTTACTTTAGAAATATAACATTTTTCTTTGAGTATACTTTCAACTTTATCACTTTTCTCATTGTTTGCAATATACCTAAGTACCGCAAAATAAGCATTTGTATCCAATAAATATTTCACGCATTTACCCTCTGATTTCCTGCGTAGACTGTAGCAGTCTTTGTGTTTCCTCTTCACTTAATGGTTCAAGTTTGCTTTTAACAAATTCTATTAATTCATCAAGCTCTGCCTCTGATCCCTTATCTATATACCCATTTATACCTAAATTAATTAATTTTTTGATATCACCATATTCTGAAAAATTTGTATACACCACAATTTCAATATAGGGATTTTCTTTTCTGACTTCATGAAGCAGTTCCTCTCCTGTCATCAAAGGCATCTGAAGATCTAGCAGAATCAAGTCATATTCCTTTTCTTGAAATTTGTTTAACCCCTCCCTGCCGTCATAAGCTACATCCACAGCAATATCTTCTAACTCAAATGCTTCCTTTACACACCTTGCAGTATCTTTCTCATCCTCAACCAATAATATATTATACATGCTCCTGCTCCTTCTTTTCAAATTCTATGATAAATTTGGCTCCTCTATTGTACTTCTGATCGACATAGATTTTTCCAGAAAAAATTTTTAATATATTCCAGACAATAAATAAACCTAACCCTTCTCCTCCCTCTTCTGTTTCTTTATTCTTCGTAGAAAAAAATGGATTAAATATTTTTCTCTGATTTTCAATCGGAATGCCAGTACCATTATCCATAAATTCTATTTGCACACTATCTTCTATCCCTTGTACCTGTACATGCAAAATCCCATCTCTCCCACTTCGCTGAATCGCATAGATGGAATTGATAATTAAGTTATAAAACACCTGTCCGAACTGTAACTCTTCGCCAAACAACTCAATTGTATTGTCTCCAATGATGGTATATTGTATATTCTCACTATGCAGACGTACTGACAAATCATCAAATACATGCTCAATTGCACTTACAACACCAAAATATTTTTTTTCATTTTTGCTAGATACAATCGGTGCAAATCGGTGTAATAGTTTTCCCACGCGCACTGTCTGCTGCAATACACTGTTTAAAAGCTGTTGTTGTTCTGCATCAATCTCTATACCAAATTTTCTTTTTTTCCTATAATAAAGCTGAATTGCATAACGTATATTGGTAATCGGCTGACCTAGCTCATGTGAAAAACCTTTTATCAGCTCTGACATTGCCAAAAGCTGTCTATTATGTTCCTGCTCAGATACAAGCATTCTTAATTTCTCCCAGACAACCTCCTCAGTTTCCTGTTTAACAGATCGCAAATTTTTTGCATTCTGAAAAGACATTATTCTTCTCTGAACATTTTGCGCTTTATCTAGCATATTATATTTTACAT
>VSNR01000368.1 GCA_009774345.1 Lachnospiraceae bacterium
ACATAAAGTAATAGAATATTCTATTACTTTCAGTGTAGAACGTAAAGCGCTTGGCAGAGCAGATTATGTGATAGCTATTCAAAATGAGGAAGAGAAATATTTTAAAAAATTGTTAAAAGGAAAAAAGACAAAGGTTATGACGATTGGAGATAACCATAATATTGTGAAAAATGAAATTCAGAAGAGTCATGATATTTGCTTTTGCGGTAGTGGTAATGGATTAAATGTGGATGCGCTGAACTGGTTTATTAATGAAATATTTCCGATGATAGTTAGTCAAATAAAAGATTGTAGACTTATCGTTGCTGGTCGGATTTGTGAAAAAATAGCTGTTGGAGTTAATAATAAGATATGCTTATTGGGTACAGTAGAAAATTTAGATACAGTATATGAAAATTGTCGAGTTGTTGTGAATCCTATAAGGATGGGAACCGGATTAAATATAAAATCCATAGAAGCGATTGCGCATTGTAAACCGTTAGTATCTACATCTGTAGGTGCTAGAGGATTAAAGTGGAAAAAACCTATTATAGCAGTAGCAGATGATGAATCAAAATTTGCCGAAAAAGTAATTTGCCTTTTAGAAGAAGATTCTTTGTGTGAAAAATACAGGAATAATTGTGTAAAGTTTATAGAGGAATACAATAAGAATAATTTAGAGGCAATGAGAAAGGTAATAAGTTGTAAGAAAAGAAAAAATTAGCATACTGACCATATTATATTGCACCTTGACAACTGCATACTTTACATTAGGAATGAACTGAAATAAGAAACATTTGAGATTTTATCCAAACTATGGTATCATCAATGTAAATACTGATGAAATCGTGAGGTAATTGTTACATGGGGAAGAAAGATACGATAACGAAGAACTATATAAAACGCCCAGATATCTTTGCGGATGTGTTTAACCAGTTTCTGTATCATGGAAAACAAAAGATTATGCCGGACAGACTGACAGAGCTGGACACAATAGAGATTGCAGTTCCTTATGGCGGAGACAATGCATTTGTGCCGGAACAGAGGTACAGGGATGTGGCAAAGCTGTTGGCAGCAATGACAGATGGAAGGGCGGCGTACTGCATATTGGCAGTGGAAAATGAGTCAAAAGTCAACTATGCGATGCCTGTCAAGGATGGATTGTATGACTTCATGCAGCTGGCAAAACAGGTAACAGAGGCAGCTGTTGCACATAAGAAATCGAAAAAGAGCGGCATCAAACCTACCTCCGATGAGTATTTAAGCGGGTTTTGGAAAAGTGACAGACTCCTGCCGGTGGTCACACTGGTGATATATTTTGGTGCAGAGGAATGGGATGGACCAATGAGCCTCAAAGAGATGTATGCGGACTGCGATACAGAGATAATAAAATATGCAGCCGACTACCGCATCAATCTGATAGCGCCAAGCCAGCTGTCAGATGAAGAGCTTGATGAATTTGCTACAAGCTTCAGGGAGATCATGAAATACATCAAATACTCGACGGACGGAGAGAAACTGAAGGGGGCGGTAAGTTCCGATGAGAGATTCAAAAGAGTGGAACGTCAAGCGGTTGATGTGATTAATGTTGTAACAGGTTCAAGGGTAAAATACTCAAAAAGGAAGGAGATGGTCGATATGTGTCTTGCAATCCAGGAAATTAGGAAAGAAGGAAGAGAAGAAGGAAGATTGGAGGGTGAGCTGATTGGTGTGATACGCGCCTATCGAAAAATGAACGTTTCTCCCGAAGATGCTAAAAGCTACATCATGGAAGAGTACAAAAAGAGCGAGGAGGAGACGGACGAATTATTAACAAAATATTGGAAATAATCTTATACATGAAATAAGGAAGCTAAAATCCCAATGTAAGGTATGCAGTTGAAAGGACAAAGATAAGCTGCGTAGTTGCATTGGGATTTTTGTATATACTATAAAATACCTGCGAATTAGAAAAACGTTATGTAAGAGAGAATGCTATTAGGATGTATCAGAAAGGATGGATAATACTGCGAGCAAAAAGATAACGCGGTATAGAAACAGGGAGTAAAAATGATGTTAAAAAGGGTCACGATTATAGTGCCGGTATATAATGTTGAAAAATATTTATCAAAGTGCGTAGAAAGCATTTTAGCGCAGACTTACACGGAATTACAGATACTTTTAATTGACGATGGTTCAAGCGATGGCTCTGGAAAAATTTGTGATCAGTATGCGAAAATGGATCGGCGGATCGAAGTGGTTCATACGGCAAACAGAGGTCTTGTTGCAGCAAGGAAAACGGGACTTGAGCATTCTTCTGGGGAATATATTGGATTCGTAGATGGGGATGATTATATAGAAGCAAATATGTTTGAAATTTTATTGAAGGAAATTACGGAATATGATGCGGATTTTGTTAATACGGGATACATTAGGGAAAGCAAAGAGGGAAGTTATAATGCTTTTGGAGAGGAAAGAAAACTTTACAATCTAGGTAGTTTGAAAGAACGAGAAGATTTTTTGATTAACCATGTTTTCCGTGCGGAAAAGAAAAGTTTTTTAAATTTCAGCATATGGTCAAAATTGTACAAACGAGAATTGATTCAAAGCAGCTATTTTTTATTGCGGGACGACCAGCAATATGGAGAGGATATGCTCAATTTATGTCTATGCATATTGAAAAGCAGTCGTATTAGACAAAGCGATTATCATCTGTATCATTATGTGGTTAAGGATAATTCGATGTCTCATCTGCCGAATTTTGAATATGTGATAAAAGAAATGGGGTTGGTAGGAAATGTTGCCATGGTGATACAAAAATATGACGAGCAGATATTTGCGTATTTAAAAAAGCATATAAGTTATTATGGAAACAAAAAATTGCTTGATATTTTCAGGAACATGCATCCCAATACTAGCTTACCTAAGTTTTATTTAGAGGATATTAAGGATTTGAGAGGTAAAAAAATTGCTATTTATGGTGCGGGTGAAGTCGGGCGGGATTATTATGCGCAGCTTTGCAGGTATCGAGACATAGAAATAGTTGCATGGTTTGATTCAAACTGCGAGAAAAATAGGTATGAGTATGCTGATGTAGAAGGGGTGGATTGTATACGGGACTATGATTTTGAAAAGATTATTGTTGCGATTGATAATGAGATAATAGCTGAGGAGATAAAGAATACTTTGTTAATGAATGGACAAACTGAGGAAAAAATAATTTGGAGAAAACCTGCAAATATACTGGAATGTTGACGCATGATTGATGGTATGCCTGGTTTTGCGCAATTATACAATGCTTGATATAGACAGAATGATTCATAGTATAAAGCAAAATCTGACATAATTATATTGTTGAAGAAAATAAAAGATGTTAGGAAAAATGGATTTTACAGGAGATAATATGCAAAAGAATTCAGAAGTGTTTCTTTCAGTAATCGTACCAATATATAGAGTTGAAAAGTATTTACGTAAATGTATAGACAGTATTTTAGAACAAAGTTATAAGGATATTGAACTGATATTAGTAGATGATGGTTCTGATGATTCGTGCCCGCAAATTTGTGATGACTATGCTGGGACAGACAGTAGGATTAAAGTGATTCATAAAGAAAATGGGGGGCTTTCCAGTGCAAGAAATGCAGGAATGCAGATTGCAAGAGGAAAATACATATGGTTTGTTGATGCAGATGACTTGATAAGCGGCAATATCAAAGAGGAACTGATACCGATGCTCAATAAATATCAGCCTGACATCATTGTATTTGATGCAGAAGCATTTAATGAAACGAATGAAACTTGGAATTTGAATTACTATGATAGAAAGAATAAGATAAAAGATTTTGAAATGATGTCAGGGAAAGATTTTTTCAAAATGTACTATTTGTTGGATGCGTATAGAGATTCTGCATGCTTAAATATATACAAAAAG
>VSNR01000369.1 GCA_009774345.1 Lachnospiraceae bacterium
CCTATATAGAATTTAATATACAAGAAAGATTAACAGCAAATTCAGACACAAAGCGGTTTCCTGTAAAATTCGCCTTCAGGAAACCGCTTGTAAGTTTTACGCTAAAAAGCTCTGATTTTCTTAGCCATACTATAAGGAATAATATCGTTTTGGTTGGTTTGTTGAAAAGCAATTTCTTCCTGTATGGAATCAACAAAATCTGAAGTACTATAATTCCGAAATTTTGCGGCTACCGTATCCAAAACAGCCCGTTCATTTTTGGATAATTCGGATGTGTCCAGTAAAGTGTTCGGATAAAAATGATATTTAGTACTCTCATAATCCTCTTCTATCTGAACATTGACATTTTTGAGATGCGTCAAACTCTGGTGCCCGATAGGGAATGCGCCCATCGGTTCATGCCGGTATGCCAGTCCTGTCATAGAGTTACTGTATGTCTTATAAAATAAAGCATCTGCATACCAAAGCATGTTCATTAGCTGAACTTTATAAAGATCTGTAGACTGTTCTGCATAATAAGAAATCATGCATTCAATTTTATTGATATCGAGAAGCTTATATCCATTGTAGTCAGATGGCATTGAAAATTTAACATATGCACTGATAAGTGTCTGTCGTGACAGATATTCTTTTCCATATGTATCTAACTTTTCGATCATTTTGGTTCGAATCTGCATTCTCTTGGGTTCCTGAAATTTGTCGCCGTTCTTATCTAAAAATTGAATTGCCATGAGCGGATTTTCCATGATGAGACGCAGCATCGTATCATATGCTTCATCCTGTATTGCCTTACTCTCATACCGGGCAACCGTCGCTTCTCCCCAGCCAAGCAGTTTTGCTAATTCCACCTGCGTCAATCCATAGTTTTCACGAACGGCTACAATCTCATCTGATGTGAACAGATTATGTGCTTTGCGGTAAGCATTTCTTGCTGACATCAGATTTGCATCATCTAAGGCATCGGTTTTAAATTCATTACTACTGCTGTTCCTGCACACATAAAAATGTTCCTCATAAAACACTTTTTCGCCTTTGATTGTCGTACTGCTCATTCTCGCACGCTCCTCCACCTGATGAAATGTATTGCAGATTGGGCAATCTGTATGAACTGTCTTTATTAATGCACTTTTGGCCATTTTTCGCACCTCCCAAGGTAATAAACTATCAATTGATATTATAGCAATCAATTGATAGTTTGTCAATGTAAAGTGCTTGATTTTGCTGACTTTTTGCTAAATTATTAACATAGTTCTATATAATATCCTATTCGTCTGACGTACATGGTAAAAATAGACATTACTGTATCATTATGTTATATTTTTCTTATGGTTATGGAGACGCGGTCAAAATCTTTTCAGGCTGCCGAAGTGATGTATCATAAACTGGTATTCATCCATGACCCACAAGATCTTGGAGGGAAGAAAGCATGAATTTGACATATAAAAAAGCAACAATGGAAGATATAGATGTATTAACTGAGACAAGAATAGAAGTTCTAAGAGCAGCGAATCAACTGTCTGACGATATTGATCTGAGCGAGGTTCAGGAACAGTCTTATCATTATTACCAAAAAGCCCTTTGCGATGGTACACATATTGCCCGTTCTGGGGCGTCCTCTGTATGAAAAGTATGGGTTTGTAAAAATGAATGACGAAATGGAATTGCCAAAATTTGTATCTTGGTAGAAAGAAAATGTATCTTAGTTCTAAAAGGATTTCTTTCAGCGAAAAACTGTGCTATAACTTTTAAAGGGGTGACAAAATGAAAATAAAGCCAGAACAGGATTTATCTTGTAACGAAATAGAAATAATAATTAAATATCCCCAAAAGGACAGGCGGGTTCTTCGCATTATAGATTTTTTACAGTCGTTTGACATGCAGATAAAATGTGCAGGTGAGAATGCAGAGAGAATGATTCATATTATGGATATTTACTATATAGAGAGCGTTGACAAGAAGACATTTGTCTATCTTGAAAATGCAGTCTACCGTACAGAGTTTCGTTTATACCAGTTAAAAGATAAATTGCAAACATACGGTTTTGTGCAAATCAACAAATCATGCATCTTAAACATAAGCGCGTTAGACAGCATCCGACCTCTTTTCAATAGCAGAATGGAAGCAACTTTGAAAAATGGCGAAAAAGTTCAGATCAACCGCAACTATTTAAATGAAGTAAAAAAAGCATTGGGAGGAAATCAGGTAGAATGAAAAAAAATATTGTAAATATTTTGGCTACGACAGGAATTTCCCTGCTACTGCTCTCTTCTGTTGCATTGTCTTTTCATGCAAGCTGTATTTATTTGGAGACTGTGTTTCAGACTTTTGGCGTAAATATCATTACGCATTTAGGAATACTGTGCATCAAAAAATTAGAATTAAAAAGCATTGTTACTGAAATAGTTTTGGAGATCACATTGATCGTGTGCGAACTCCTCGTGTTTGGGCGTTTGTTCCATTGGTTTACAAGTCTGTCATTTATGCTGCTTGTTTGTATGGGCGTTGTGATCTATATCATTTCACTTTTTTTGAATTTATTACAAATGAAACAAGAAGCAAAAGAACTCAATCTGCTCATTAAGAGCCGAAATAAAAATCAAGACTAAGGAACTGGAGAAAAAACATGGAAAAAAGAAGAACCGTCAGTATTATCAGTATGATGTTTATTTTGTTGATGATTATTAGAGTGATAGAAATTATTTTTGTAAAAACTGACCAGACTTGGATTGGCGAAAATATACTACATAAAATCTGCTGCATTTTGCTGATATGGATTGCGTTAGAGCTGCTTGGACTTCACTGGCGTGACTTGGGATTTTCAAAAAAGGGACTCTTTACAGGTCTGAAATATGGTCTTGCGCTTGGTATTAGCACTTTTTTTCTTTCTTACATAGCAGAATTTACCGTGTTGTTTGCAATGGGGAAACACCCGTCTTTGCGTTTTTATATTACCAATTTTTCACTTTCACAGGCACATACAAATGGCAGTTCCCTGTTGGCAGTGATCGTGTGCATGATTGGCAATATCGTAAATATCTATGCAGAAGAAGGGCTGTTTAGAGGACTGTTTCGTAAGGTTTGTATGCAATCCCATTCTCCAAAGACAGCGAATAGAATACAGGCGCTGCTTTTTGGAATATGGCATATTACCAACGTAATCAATCCGCTGCTTGACGGTTCTATGAATATCGCTATGGCAGTTTTTATGGGCATAGGATATATACTATTGTCTGCAATCTTAGCCTATGAGTGGGGAATGTGCGCGGCATTAACCGGAACGCTCTGGACAGGTGCATCAGAGCATTTGTTTAATAATTTCATAAGCAATTCCTTACATACAGTGACAGAAACAGGCGCCGATGAATGGATGATAGTTAGAATTACTTTGTCAAATATTCTATCATTGCTATTTGTTGTGATTCTGTCTCGAAAAAATATACACTATGAATCATAGCTTTCTTTTCCATATCCGTCATATCAAATCATTGTCACCCTGTGTATTATCAGCCACAAAAGAGGGGTGCAAAAGGAAACTGTTCCTCTTCCATTTTAACATACAGTTTTTCTAAAATATCTGTGACCTCCTCAACAACTTCGGGTATAAACAAATCCCCATAATTTGCACTTTCCAAAATTGCGACCCCATCGTTATTCGAATCAATGCCCCAGCATTTATTATCCCTCATGTAAAGTCTGATATCATCGTCAGATAAGGGTACATCGGTTGCTACTACAAAATGGTATCGTGCAATGCCATCTGTCAAATAGTCGCTGTTAAGTTCAAGTCGAATCGTATAATATTCAGAATCTTCAAAATCTATTTGGTGAAAAAACTCAGCTAATGTAAAGGGATCGTTATCTAAATAAAAATAGAGTACTGTCCACGCTGTTTCAAATAATCTGTTGAAGTTGGTTAATATGTAATGAACTACTTTTTGTGTTTGTTCCAAATTAGAAGCTGTAAGATTCCAAACAACAATATCCAAAGTAAAGTCTCGTTTGAGATATGTTGTATCTAAAGAAAATGGAATGCTCAGTTTGGGCTCATCTTCATCATTATTTTCTTTAAATTCCATGGTCTGGGCTTTAAAAGGTTTAACAGATTTAATCGGGTTTGGCC